>JAKQLT010000009.1 GCA_029567025.1 Candidatus Omnitrophota bacterium
GCGCTTAAGGGAATGCCGAAAATCACTTTGACATCGCTATCAAAAAAACCTAATTCCTTAACGGCCAAACCAATGGTATACATAATGCGATTATCCACGCGAAGATCCGCGGCTACACTAACCGCCGAACCAATAGCCACGCCCAAATCATTAAGATTAAAAGCGCAGGGGAATTGAGGATGTTTCGTTTTCTCCTCGCAATTTTTATATCCGCACAGCCCACATTTTTTTAAACCAATAGACGCATATTTTGTCCCTAAAAGCACAATAAAATCAGAAGCCAAAACATTATTCGCGTCGCGAATAAAATTTTGCAAATTTTCTTTTTCTCCCATTTCTTTTAATTTCGCGCCTATTTTTTCAATATCGTCTTTCTCGGCAATCATAAATGTCATATGACTTAATCCGCGGCCTTTAGGCGCGGTGCGCGCCGCGATAATCATTTTCTTCGCCACATCTAACAAAGCTTCTTTTTTGATATCTTGTTCTTGTTTCATAAATTTATCCTTTTTAATGAGTGCCTAACTTATTTGTCATCTCTTTATCTTCCATGCACAAATAGACCCAAATATTCTTACCGTGTTCTAAAATAAATTCCTTCATTTTTCTGTAAATATCTTGCCTTAAATGGGAACTATAGCGCAATTTATTATCAAATCCAAGCACAAACTCGCCGTCTAAAATTTTATTATCCACAAAACGGTTTTCAATCGCCTCTTTTTGTTTCGGCGACATACGCAAACACCCCAAGCTAATCCATGCGATTTTCTCCGGCGAAACGTATTTAAAAATATCTTTTACAACGCTTTGATAATCTTTCTCCCAACCGTCATAAAAAACAATCGGATCAAAATGAAAACCAATTTTGTATCCGTGACGCGCGCATTGTTCCGCACAAGCCAAGCGCTCTTTAAGCGAAGCAGTGTAAAATTCCGTCGAATCAATGATTTTTTGCGGATTAAGCGACCAGGACACAATCATATTATTAGCCGCCGGAATCGACAAAAGCCCGCCGATATTTTTACTTTTTGTCTTAAATTCAAAACGCGTTTGCGGATAATTTCTAAAAAACTCAACAATCTCTACCGCGTAATTTGTTATATCATCAAAAATGAGAGAATCGGTAAATTGCCCTGTGCCCAGACGGATATTTTTATTCTTAAAACTTTTAAATTCTTTAAAATAATCTTCTAAATTCGCCTGAAGCATAATGCCCGGCGCATTGGTATAACTCTGCAAAAAACAATACTGGCATTCAAAGCCACAGCCAAATCCACAATTCATGATTTTATATCCGCAGCACACCGCATCTTTCGTGCACGGGCAATCAACAAAAAAATTATACTTTTCTTTTACGATAAAAAACTTCTCCAGACGACGGTTATAATCACAAAGCGAGAATTTCTTATCTTTCACATAGTGCTGATAGGAAGAAATATTATGATAACGCGCATGCGGAAATTTTTTCTTCATATTTTTTACAAGTTCGGCATTTCTAACATCTTTTTCAATAAAAATATCTCTCGGGAGAAATTTCTTTTGTTTTATAACGCTGATTTTATTTTTTGGCTGCAACTTAAGCGGTGAAAAATGCCATCGCTCTTTTTCCCTGTCGGATAAATGCGGAAAACGCCTGGAAAGAAGCTCTTTTTTTATAACAGTAAATGGTTTTAAACGATCTTTTTCTAATAAAAATATCGCGGCAAAAGACATTTTTTCTTTTTTGGCAATTTCATAAACAAGCCGAATCATTTGCGCTTTTTTATTAAGCCCAAAATGAGAAAAATTCTTTTCAACAAACTTTTGAATAGCTACAAGATTAGGCATGGAAAAAACGGCTCAAGGCGTTTTCAATAATTTCAAACTCTTCAACGTTTAAATCCCAAGAAAGGGCTTCGATATTTCTTCTAACTTGATCGGCGTTACGGCATCCAACCAAAACGCTCACAACGCCTTTTTTTTGGCGAACCCAATTAAGCGCGATTTCATTAAGCGGTTTCTTAATTTTGGAAAGCTCATCTAAAAAAATTTTAACTTGAGGGAATGCTTCTTTGGTATAAAAAGGATAGAAAAAGTTTCGCGCGTCGGATTTTGGAAAATGCGGATTTTTCTGATATTTACCGGAAAGAATCCCACCGGCCAAAGGCCCATACGCCAAAAGCCCAATATTTTTTTCAACACAAAAAGGCAGAATATCTTTTTCAATATCGCGCTCTAAAATAGAATATTGATTCTGAAGTGTGACAATATCCGCGTGTTTAAGAGCCTCTACTAATAATTTTTTGTCAAAATTGGAAACACCGATATGGCGGATTTTCCCCTGACGCTTTAAATCATTTAAAGCGTTTAAAGAATCTTCTAAAGAAACATTAGCGTCGGGCCAGTGAATTTGATAAATGTCAATATAATCGGTTTGAAGACGGCGCAAAGAATTCCCAATTTCTTCTCGGATAAATTTGGGCGTTAAATTATGCGAAATCCTTTTTTCCTTAATTTCAAGCCCGCATTTAGTCGCGATAATAAGTTTCGAACGTTTATGTTTAATGGCTTTACCGATAATTTCTTCAGCTTTCCCAAATCCATAAACCGGCGCTGTGTCGATAAAATTCACGCCTAAATCAATCGCGGATAAAATAGCGTCGATAGAATCTTTTTCCTGTGCGCCGCCCCACATCTCGCCACCTAAAACCCACGTGCCAAGTCCAATACAAGAAACTTTGAGCGATATTTTAGGAATACAACAATAATTCAAAAGACTCCTTTATCTTCTCCCAACCTTCCCCACCCCCGAGGTGGGGAAGATTGCTTTTTATTTCTTTTTAGGAATGGTTACCTTTAACACGCCATTTTCATATTTGACATCAAATTTCTTATCATCCGCGTCTTTGGGAAGCGCAAAAGATCTTAAAAAATGCCCAAAACTGCGTTCTTGACGATGATAACGGTCCGGGGATTCTTCCTCAACCGAACTTGTGCGATTTCCTGAGATAATCAAAAGGCCGTTTTTTATTTCTACATTAATATTATCCTTTTTCATATCAGGAATATCCATCTGAAAAACATAAGCCTTTTTTTCTTCTTTCCAATCGACTTTAGGATCAAAAAAATCTTGTTTGCTTAAACCACTAAACATCAAAGGATCTCTGAAACTAAAACCGATTTCATCATCAAAAAGACTTTGCATCCGCGATTGTAACGCGCGCATTCTTTGTTCAAAAGGGTCATCATAAAATGATGGGGCCATAGGCGCTTTAGATAAAGGTTTTCCCGAAGAAGAAATTTTACAAAGAGGCGCACCCATCATTTTTAAAGAAACTATTTTCTCTGAATTCTCATCCGAAACAACAATGACTTCCTGCCCTAAAGAAAGATTGGTTGGAATGCCCTCTGCGGCAACAAAGGTTTTTTCCTGATTCGAATTATATTCCAAAATAGTGACTTCATTCTTACTCGCATTTAAAATAGCGACTTTGCCAATATAATATTTGTAATTTTCTGAAGTTCCTTCCGAAAAACCGGTCCGCGCAAAAAGCGCGATAAAAAATAACAAAAAGAAGAATTGAAGTGTTTTTTTCATAAAATCCCTCCTTTTTAAAAGTTTGAAAATTAAATTATCACAAAGTTGATTTAATCACAATATCTTCTTTTTTCTTATCATAATCGACAAGGATTTTTTCTTTCGATTTAATATCGCCTTTTAGCAATTGAAGCGCGATCGGATCTTGCACATATTTTTGAATCACGCGCTTTAACGGCCGCGCGCCATAAACAGGATCATAACCCCGATCGCTTAAAAATTCTTTAGCTTTATCAGTCAACTCAAGTGTCAAATTCTTACTTTTTAATCGTTCTTTTAAAAGATCCATCTGAATATCAACAATTTGCTTGATGAAAGCTTTTTCCAGACGATTAAAAATAATCATTTCATCCACACGATTTAAGAATTCCGGACGAAAAGCATCTTTAAGAGCGCGTTCAATATGATGACGCATTTCTTTTTTATCTGTTAAAGAAATAATATCTTCCGATCCCAGATTAGATGTCATAATAATAATTGTATTTTTAAAATTCACGACTCGGCCTTGTCCATCAGTTAAACGGCCATCATCAAGAATCTGTAATAACACATTAAACACATCCCGATGCGCTTTTTCTATTTCATCAAGCAAAATAACCGCGTATGGACGTCGGCGCACACTTTCAGTTAATTGGCCGCCTTCTTCATAACCCACATAACCAGGCGGCGCGCCAATCAAACGCGACACGCTGTGTTTCTCCATATATTCGCTCATATCTACACGAATAACCGCGTTCTCATCATCAAATAAAAATGCGGCTAACGTTTTCGCCAGTTCTGTTTTCCCAACGCCGGTTGGCCCGACAAAAATAAAAGAACCCATAGGCCGTTGTGGATCGCTTAAACCCGTGCGTGACCGACGGATACAATCAGAAATAAGTCCAATCGCCTCATCTTGGCCGACAACACGTTTTTTTAACACTTCTTCCATATGAACTAATTTTTCAGTCTCACCTTCCATAAGTTTGGTGAGCGGAATTTTTGTCCATTTCGAGACAATCTCGGCGATATCCTGTTCATCCACCTCTTCTTTTAAAAGCATGGATTTTTCCTGCAGATGCGCCAAACGATTATTCTTCTCTTTTAATTCTTTTTCTAAATTCACAATTGTTCCATAACGAATCTCCGCGACCTTTCCCAAATCGCCTGTTTTTTCATACTGAAGCGCCTCTTGTTTGGCGTGTTCTATTTTTGTCTTGATCGAACGAATGCTTTCAATCATCTCTTTTTCCGACTGCCAGCGTAAACGAAGAGATTTATTTTCTTCTTTTAAATCTTTTAAATCCTCTTCAATCTTTTTTAATCGTTCTTGCGAGGACGGATCGTGTTCTTTTTTAAGCGCTTGGCGTTCAATTTCTAATTGACGTATTTTTCTCTCATTTGTGTCTAATTCCTGCGGCATGCTGTCAATTTCAATACGTAAACGCGACGCGGCTTCATCAATTAAATCAATGGCCTTATCGGGTAAAAATCGTTCTGTAATATAACGATCTGACATAAGCGCAGCGGCAATAATCGCTGGATCTTTAATACGCACACCATGATGAATTTCATAACGCTCTTTAAGCCCGCGTAAAATGGCAATCGTATCTTCCACGCTCGGTTCATTAACCATAACAGGCTGAAAACGCCTTTCCAACGCCGCGTCTTTTTCAATATATTGACGGTATTCATCTAAAGTCGTTGCGCCCACGCAACGTAAAACGCCTCGCGCCAAAGCCGGCTTTAACATATTTGACGCATCAATCGCGCCTTCGGCTTTTCCCGCGCCGACGATTGTATGAAGCTCATCAATAAAAAGAATGATTTCTCCGGCCCGATGTTCGACTTCTTTTAAAACGGCTTTCAAGCGGTCCTCAAATTCTCCGCGAAATTTCGCGCCGGCCAATAATGCGCCCATATCAAGTGTAATGACTTTTTTTCGTTTCAATCCTTCAGGAACATCTTCAAAATAAATACGTTGCGCGAGGCCTTCTACAATAGCGGTTTTTCCAACGCCGGGCTCGCCAATTAAAACAGGATTATTCTTTGTTCGTCGGGAAAGGACTTGAATCACGCGGCGGATTTCTTCATCGCGACCAATAACCGGATCAAGCCTTCCTTCCTGCGCTAATTTTGTCAAATCGCGCCCATATTTTTCCAACGCCTGATATTTATCTTCCGGGTTCTGGTCTATCACTTTTTGTCCTCCTCTTATATGATTAAGAATATTCTTAATTTGTTCTTCGGTAATACCGTTTTTCTTTAATTCTTCTCGCAAAAAAGAATCCTTTTCATAAAAAAGCGCTAAAAAAATATGTTCCTGCGCCACATAATCATCATGCATTTCTTGAGAAATCTTTTGCGCACGCTGTAAAACATTATGGCTATCCTGCGCCAAAGAAGGCTGTTGCGCGTTTCCTTCGACAACTGGTTTTTTCTCGAATCGCGCCTCGAGCGCACCTAAATATTTTTTGACACTACCGCCGAGCTTATCTAAAAAAGAAACAATAAAACCGTCTTGTTCTTTTAATAACGCATACGATAAATGATCCGTATCAATGCTCGGATGATGAAACGCGCTGGCTAATTGAAACGCGCGCTCAATAGTTTCTTGACTTTTTTGTGTAAAGCGATTTATATCAAACATTTCATCATCCTTTTTATTTAAAAAGCCGGCCATTAACCTTTTAAAACCTGACAATCATTTTACGAAGGCCAAGGGCCGGCCCTTTCTTTTTTTTATTTAATATTCACCGTAATTTGTTTTGGTTTCGCTTCTTCGGCTTTCGGAAGTTTTATTTCCAAAACGCCGTCCTTATAATTCGCCTCTATTTTCTGTTCATTTATTTTCGACGGCAAAGCAATCGCCCGATAAAAACTGCCGTAATATCGTTCGATACGTCGGTATTCGCCTTCTTTGACATCAGAATCTTTTTTCTTTTCTCCTTTAATAACTAAATGATCTTCTTCAATAGAAACTTGTATTTCCTCTTTTGATAATCCCGGCAAATCTGCTTTGACCGTGATATAATCTTTAGAATCATGAATATCAACGGCTGGAAGCCATGCACCGGATAAAAAAGATTTATCATTTTTCTCACCGCTTCGCACATCAAATAAATGATTCATTTCTCTTTGCAGGCTTTCCAATTCTGAAAAAGGATCAAGCCACCAATTGTTTTGATTTTTAGGAATAAGTTTCATATTACGCCTCCTTTCTCTCTGGCACTCTATTATAATGAGTGCCAAATTAAGATTAAAAAAATATTACCTTTCTTTTATTTCAAAAGTCCCTTCCTCCATTTGTAAAATAACTTTTAATCCATGTATTTTCACTTTATGTTCCTTTAAATAATACCAGCAATGCTTAACCATTTTTAATTCTTGCGTTGAATAAAGCCGCGATTGATTTTCATTTTCACGTTTAGGACTCACAATGCCTTCTTCATCCAACTGTTTTAAAATCCACACCGGCATATCTAAAAGCCGGCAGACAACTCCGGTCGTAAAAACAGGCTCATTGACGTCAATTTCAAATTCTTCATCTTCCCTAATATTAGCTTTCTTCGTCTTCATAAGATCGCCTCTTTACTTTTCGACAAAAATATATCATAAATCAAAATATTTGTCAATATTTTTCGAAATATTTTTTTCGATTATCGAAATTTAATCACACCCCGGATCCATTAGTCACGCAAATATCATCTTGCTCATCACCATTACGAGTAATACTGCCATCAGGCTCTGGCTTTGTTCCAAACAACCCATCCATCCCAACAGAACAAAGAACATAATAAATGCCATTATCATGTAAGAAATAAACATATTCTTTTCCGTCAGGATTAAAAGGATCCAAAAGGACTCCAGATAACATTTGAGGGATATCACTCTCGGTTAAAATATAAGCAGTAATCCCTACGGGCACATTCGGAGGATAGGAACCTTTATTGATATAATACGATTCTATAGCGGCCTGAATGTTTTTTACTTCCGCTTTGGCTTTTGTAATATTGGCCTGCTCTTGCATACCTTTAATCCGCGGCACAGCAATGCCAATCAATATGGCTAAAACAGCCAACACCACTAAAATTTCTAAAATGGTAAAACCTTTCTTCTTCATTCCATTATCTCCTTTCTAAAAAATTTCTTATTAATACTCTACTTTATACAAAGAACTTTCTTCATTATCGCTCCATCGATAATCGGTCTCT
>JAKQLT010000012.1 GCA_029567025.1 Candidatus Omnitrophota bacterium
TAAAGCCGCTTTTTTATTTGCCTCTCGCTGAATAAAATCCTTTGCGTTAGATCGGAAAACCTTATTGCCATGCGTTATAAAAAACTTAAATAATAATCTTCCTTCATGTTCAAATAAAACCCTTGCTGACTCTGTGGCATATGGTATTTTTAATCCCGTGCAGATATTTCGTGCTAAATTCACAACCTTTGACAACTTCCGTTCATGGTTTCCCAACAATCCGCAAATCCCTTGTTCTGCTATCGGCTCAAATATTTCTATCGCTTCTTTTGCCTGAAGGTCTGGAATCGGCTGCTCTGTGGTTTCAGTTTCATATCTCTTATCATCTGTAGTTATCGCCTCAATCCAATCGCCTAAATGAATCCAAAAGCGATTAGGCTTTTCCTTTACAAAGTCAACTGCCCTTTGTATACCGGTAATGTGAGCCTTTTTGCTCCCGATATGCGTATCGCTGATTAAGGCAATTTCACAGTCTAGCGGTATTTCCTTGACTATTCTTTCCATTTTCCGGCCTCCATGTAGTGATTCATACTGCTACAATTCATACAAACCATGTTTTCATCATCAAGTAATTCGGCTTTGCAGTGTGTGCATAATCTGTTATCTTTGCGGTATTTCCGATATTTAACATTTCTTCTTCTGCTATCTCTTGCATCTCTTTCAGCGCAATCCTTACATCTTGTCTTTCCGGCAACGGCTCGCTTGGTGCAATTAACACACAATCCTTTTGCTTTTTTCTTTTCTCTATGTTTTTTATCGCCCATTAATAAAATCCGTTATTAACCCCTTTCCCTTTGCTCCATTTTATAAGTGTCATTATCATCCCGCCATGCCTCAAGTGCCCGAACTTTTGCTTCAAGAATAACTATTTTTAATTTTGCTCCCCATTATTTTTTTAAAGGCCTCCATGTTTATTTCCGGTTCAATAAAATAAACTAATTTTAACCCCATCGAGTTTGCTTTATGTCGAACTTGCTCGCGTGTTCGATAAGGAAACACAGTTAATATTTCATCTATGATAACACCAGCATCACACATTTTTTTTAAAACTACTGTTTCTTTATCTGTCCACTTCATATTAAACCCCACTGCATTCTTTATTTTTATAAATTTTGTTTTCACCTTTATTGTGCATCCACCACGCAAGGGCTTCAAGTTCATCTGCGTCAAAAATCCCCTCAAGCATTGCCGCGTCAGCGCGGACATCCCACTCTATTTCCCTAAATCCGGCAAATACACTATTGTCTTTTTTAAAGCATTGTTCGCCATATCTTTTATACAATATTTGTATAGCAGTTTTTTCGTTCATAATCCACCATAAAAAGCTCGCTTAAAATAACCGTTAGCGGTCATCTGCTCTACCCGCCAATCCCGATAATCCTGCTTTTCCTTTTCGCGTATTTCAAAATTATCTTTTTCACCGTTGAAATATAGTAACATACTTTTTCTGGATTTTCCATACTTTTTTTCCATAACTGAAATTGTTTTAAAAAAGGCGTTTTGCTTATTTTCCGCTTCGGTTTCCAGTATGGTTACTTCGCCTTGATAATTATACGAACAAATATAGTTATTCATTTTTAAATACCTCCACCAATAAACCGTGCTTCTTTTCTAAATTCACCATCCATTCCATTACTCCAGTTCGGCGGTGAAACTCCACACTTGCCTTCGCTGTATTAATTCCTAGTTTCGGCGTTCTTT
>JAKQLT010000024.1 GCA_029567025.1 Candidatus Omnitrophota bacterium
TTAAAAACCGTTACAAATAATCAAAAAGAAAAATTTGACAGGGAAGTTGACGAGACGCTTTTTATCGGTAAAAAGATAATCGAGGCAAAAAAATATTTTCAGGAAAGTATCTATCTGATACAGGGAACGACTCTTAATCCGATAGCGTGCGAGGCGATGAAGCCGCAGGTCGAACCGTTATTAAAAGTAATGAACGAGTGGATGGACGCGGTGAGGAAGAGATACGGGATAAGTTAAGAGTTAAGAGTTAAGAGTTAAGAGAGGGGGAGATTGTGAAATGGATTGATTTACAGAAGATTGCCGACGCTACGGGGCTTACAAAAGCCGCTATCTCAAAGAGAGCGCAAAAAGAAAACTGGATTAGTCGGGATTATAAAACCGGAAAGACAGGAGCAAAGAAAAAGCAATACGATATTAAATCAATACCGGAAGAGATAACTTTAAAACTCCTTGCAAAAAACGATAATCCGGTCAAAGAACAAAACGAAATAAAAATCGAAGAGGCGACTACAAAGAATAAAAAAGTAGCGTACGTTAGGTCAATAATACTCTCCGAATACGAGCGGATGAATCTGACTCTCTTTGAGTTTGTATTACTCTACAACCTCGGAAAGATTATCGCCGGCGAAAACATAAGGAGCGTTTATCCCGTATTAAGCGAACCGACAGTATCAAGATGGATAGCCGGTAAATCGCAAAAAGGACTTGACGGGCTTGTTTGTAAACAGAAAATAAGTCATGGCGCAGGAGAAAAAACGCTTAACGAAGCGGAAAGAAAGTTTTTGTTTGATAACTATTTCACGACAAAACGACTGGCAATGAAAAAGGTTTATCGAATGTTAAAAGAAGAGTTCCCTAAAAACAACGCGAGTTACACTACCATTAAAAGGTACTTTAACGAGTTTCCGCCCGCCGTCCATATTCAAAAAAGATATGGAAGCAATAGTTATAACGACAAAATCAATCCATACGTCGAAAGAGACAGGACTCTGTATAAAACGCTACAACTAATAACAAGCGATCATCACAGAATGGATTGTATGGTTCGAGAAGGAAATAGCGTATTTCGACCGTGGATAACGGCTTTTCAGGATTTTAATTCGCGGAAAATAATGGGAGTCGTTATATCGAAAAAAACGCCCTCGGCAAATACGATATTACAATCCTTACAGATTGTTATAGAGGAGTTTGGTAATCCGGACGCGGTTTATTTTGATAACGGAAAGGATTATAAATCGAAAAAACTTAACGGTTTTGTCGTAATCTCAGATGATGAAAATATACAGATACAAGGAGTACTTGCATCGCTTGGAATCGAAGTAATATTTGCTCGTCCCTATCATGGACAATCAAAGCCTATCGAGCGATGGTTTGGAACTCTCGCGGGGGATTTTTCAAAGACAATGCCGGGTTACGTAGGGAGCAATACGGCGGAAACTCTTGAAGAACGCAAAAGTTACTATAAAAAAGTATTGCCAAGTATAAAAATGACATTCGAGGAGTTTGAAAAAGAGATAAAAAAGTATATCGCCGACTGGAATAAAAACTGGAAACATAGCGGACTCGGAGGCAAAACGCCGGACGAGGTTTTTAACGAAGGTATGAAAAATCGAATCGGGATAACGCCGGACGAACGCGCTTTAAAAGACCTTTTTAGTACAAGTTATACCTGTAAAGTACAAAGAAACGGAGTTACCGTCAAAGGCGTATCGTATTACGCCGAAGAACTCGTACTTAATAAGTATAGTAAAAAAGAGGTTATCGTTAAACGACCTTTTAAAGACGTCGGCGTCGTGAAGGTTTATGAATTAACAGGAAAATTCATCTGTCAAGCCGTAAACGATTATTTTAAAGACAAGGGGGTAAGCGAAGAAAATATAAGAAACGCAAATAACGCAATCAAGAAAGAAAAAGAGATTGTTAAAAAGGCTATTCAAACCAAACTCGAAAGTCATTTAAAAACATTTAACGATAGAGTTATGGAGGAAGCCCAAGCGAGTAATAAAAAAGTCTATAAGCAAAACGAAAAAGTCGTTACAAAAAAAGAATCCGTCGGGTTCTTTGTAGAAAAATAGGTAGAAAAAAACATGGAGGGTAACAGAATGCAGGAAGAAAGGTTTAAAAGGTATAATATGGAAGTTCATAACGAACTGTCGAAAAAAATCGAGGTTCTTAAATCTCGCGGTATGTCGCAAAACGCTATCAGTAATAAGATGGGAATCAGTTCCGCCGCTTTATCAAGTTATCTGTCGGGAGCGTATCCAAATCCCGAAACAATCGAGTTTAAAATCAAGACTTTTCTTGAGAGAAACGAAAGGGAGCAAGAAAAACTTGAAATTAATTACGTTCAAATCAAAGCGACTCCTTTTATCGTACAGGCGATAAACAGTTGTCAGAGAGATAAAGACTTCGCCGTTATCGTAGGTTATACGGGAACTTCAAAGACATGGACTATCAAGAAAAAGTATCTGCCTGAAAATCCAAGCGCAATCTATATCAAATGCAACAAATCGGCGGTCGGACAACTTTTGAGAATGATAGCGGGGACTTTGAAAATCGACATAAAAGGAAATAGTTCGTCTCTCTATGAAAAAATAATCGCCTCGGTTAAAAACAAGGACTATGTTTTGATTGTTGACGAGGCGGATTATCTAAACGAAAGATGTCTACAAATGCTACGAAATATCTCCGACGACGGAAATATCGGAATAGCGCTTGTAGGATTACCGCGACTTGTTGAAACGATCACAAAGCAAGAGCAAGATTATCAACAACTCTTACGCCGCGTCGGGACATATCTCGACCTCAGGACTATTGGAAAATACGATATGTCGGACGCCGAGAAAATCGTTAAAGATTGTTTCCCGGAAGCAAAAAAGGAGATAATCGAAAAATATTATTTTACTTCAAGAGGCTGTATAGGAACGCTTACAAAACTGATAGAAAAAAGTTTTGAGATAGCAAAGAACAATAACAGGGTTAACGTAGAGATTGAAGATATAGAAAGATCTAAAGAGGTAATCTTAAGAACTATAATAATGTGATATCTGGGAGGGTAGATTATGTCAAACGCAATAGAAAAACAAGATAAAAAGTTGAGAGAGTTTATAAAGCATTATCTTTCTGAAATAGAAAAGGCTAAGGCTTTTCTTGAAGAGCAAAGGGAGAAAAGAAGACTACTAATCTTAGAGATAAAGGCAGGTTTATATGACGCCAAAAGAATTTGAAAACTATCTTGACGATAGAGTCGGGCAGATGATGGCAAGAAACAGGGTAATAAAATATGTACCGAAAAAAAAGAATTTTTGGGAGAGGGTTAAACAATGGGTTAAAACCCATTGTTCATTAGGGCAACAACAGATAAAATCTGTTAAAAAATAAAATATGGAGGGTAAAATGGAAAAAGAAAAGATTTTGAAAAATGACAAAGGGCAGGATGTCGCCATTTCCAATATCGATGATATAAGTTTGAGAAGACATTATCTCGTTGAAAAATTAATTGGAAAAGCAAATAAAATAAAAAAGATACTTAACGATTATAAAGAGGAATGTGATAAAGAGGTTACAAAATACCTGAAATTCCTTGAAAGAAAAAAGAAAACAAAGTTTGACGGATGGAAAGGCAATCTTTTATTAAACTCATTTGACAGCAAAATGAGAATCGTCAAAAATATCAATGATATTATAAGTTTTGATGAGACTCTTAAACTTGCTAAAATGAAAATCGACGAATGTCTTAAAAACTGGTCAAACGATAACGACAACATTAAAGCTATTGTAACAAATGCTTTCAATGTTGACAAAAAAGGTCGCGTTAATGTCGGAATGATATTGAGGTTAAAGAAAATCAAAATAGAAGATAAAGAATGGAACGAAGCCATTAAGATAATCGACGACAGTATAAAGATAAACTCAACAAGAGAGTATTATAAGTTTCAGGTAAAAGATGATAAAGATCAATGGGAATCGATTGATTTAAACTTTTCCAAGCTTTAGTTCCATATAGATTAACTCCTAATCGAAACAACTTGCGGCTTTCGTTGATTGACGCAGGTTGTCTTACAGGCTGGTAACTGTAACTGACGAGATAGCTAAAGAGTTAAGAGTTAAGAGTTAAGAGTTAAGAGTGGAGAGTTGAGGATAAAATATGAGCGAGAGAGAGTACCTTGAAAAAATAGCAAGACAGGTCGGAATGACTCTTGAAGAGGCTTGTACAATAATGGGTATCAAGTACGACGAGTTTGTCGAAGAGTTGGAGAAAGAAGATGGAATACAAAAATAATCTCAAAGATAGAAAAGTAAACAAAGAGGAAATCGCTTTAATACATGTCGCAAAGGCAAAGTTAAAACTAACTGAAGATAATTACAGAGATATATTATCGGATTTTAACGTTAGTACTTCAAAAGACCTTGATGTTCAACAATTCAATAATCTTATGAAGGTATTTGAAAAGTTGGGTTTTAAATCGACCGCAAGTAAGAATTATAAAGCGTCAAACAGATTCGTAAGCGATAAAGCATCGGAAGATCAAATCGCTATGATACGAAAACTCTGGTATGAAAGCGAAGCGGTTCGGTCAAAGACAGAGGAGGCGTTTCAGTCTTTCGTATTTAGAATAACAAAAAAAATAAGTCTTAATGTGTTAAATCACAGGGATATTGTGATGGTTGCAAAAGCGATTGGGGAGTTGAGAGTTAAGAGTTGAGAGTGGAGAGGTAAGAGTTGAGAGTTAAGAGTTGAGAGTTAAGAGTTAAGAGTTGAGAGTGGGGGGAAGAATGAAGTGTAGTTATTGCGGAAAAGAAGAAGAGAGAGCTTTTGAGTTTAGGTTAAACCTTGAGGACGAGTCGGTAGTATTGTATTTTTGCAGGAAGTCAAACTGTTTTGCTAAATGGGTTAAAGAAAATACAAAAAAACTAAAAGGGATAAAATGAATAAAATAATAAAGATTGTTGAGAAATACGGTATTGACCAATATGTCGCATTACTCGCTTTATGCGGGACAATTCTAAATGTATATCAGTTGAAAGTTTGCTTTTTTATCTGGTTTTTTACCAACGGTTTCTGGGCTTTTTATAACTACTTTGTTAAAAAATCTTTTTCACAGGCGGGGATGAATATAGCATACTGGATATTGTCGGTAATCGGGATTTTGACATGGAGGTAGGGAAATGCAAGATAAACAAAGTTTTGAAGAGTTGCTAAATAAATTTAGAAGCGATGAGAGACCGGAGAAGATCCGCGAGTATTCCGAGATTTTGGAGAGTGATAAAATACTCGATAAATGGGACTTTAAGACGGTTTACAGGAATCTTACGGAAGAACAAAAGTTTAACGGCGTATTGAATGTATTCCGGGCTTTGACTAAAAGCGGGAAAGGGGTTAAGGAGATATTGAGGATATTGGAGAAATCGGAGTGAGTAATTTAAAAAATTTCTCCATTAGTATGGGTGATGCTGATAACGATGAGTTGTATACTCCTCCGATACTGGTTAAGCCAATAATTAAATATATTCCGAAAGGCAAAAGAATTTGGTGTCCGTTTGACACTGAGAATAGTGAGTTTGTATTAATGTTAAAAGAGGCTGGTTTTGATGTTGCATTTTCTCACATATGGAATGGTCAAGATTTTTTCCAGTATGAACCGGAGTTAAACTATGATTATATTATATCAAATCCGCCGTTTTCAAAAAAGTTAGAAGTTTTAAAAAGATTGTATCAATTAGGTAAGCCTTTTGCTGTTATTTTAGGATTACCAATTTTGAACTATGAGGAAATCGGGAATTTCTTTTTTGAGATGAATTCAGATGTAGAATTGTTAATGTTTGATAAAAAAGTAAGTTACAACGGAAAGCAGGCAAGTTTTAATACCTCCTATTTTTGTCGAGGTTTTCTTCCTGAAAAGATAATATTTGAACATCTTGAAAATAATAATACAGGTAAATTTTTTGTAGGGTCAAGAATGTTAAGAAAAAAAGAGAAAACTCTTTTTGATTAGAAATTGAAAAGAAAGGAGGAATAACTTATGAATGGTACGGTATCTAAAGCATTGCGAAGAGGAAGATTAACAACTAAAGAAATCAAGACTGCAAAAAAAGAATGGAGTAATACTCCAAGAAATAAAAGAAGTAGAAAAAATATTTGACTTTTTTTTGAATTTAAGACCGTTTTAGCGACGGTCTTTTTTATTTTATACTCCATTTTGTCGATGTAATAACTAATCAAATATCAAAGGATTAGACATTTATTATGTGGACAAAATACTTAAAAGAGATAGCAGAGATTTACAAGACGGGGAATTTTCTTGAACATACATTCAGGACGCAATTTGAAAACCTTTTAAAAGACTTTTTGAAAGATGAATTAAAGAGCGATTTAAAGATCATTCATGAACCGCAGAGAGAGAAGTTTGGAGCGCCGGATTTTAAGATAATTGATAAGGCAAATAATATAATCGGTTATATCGAATGTAAAAACATAACAGAAGATATAAAGGGGCTTGTGGATTCGCCGCAGATTAAGAAATATCTTGAAATCACAAATAATCTGATTTTTACTAATTATATTGATTTTATCCTTTTTAAGAATGGCGAGATATTAAATCATTGTTCTATATCGTCAATTCTTGATTTTAAATCATCAGGGAACAAAGGGTTAAAACCCCTTGCTAACTCGGAATCGCAAATTAATGACCTATTCAAAAAATTCTTTTTGACTGCGCCGGAACTTACTACAAGCGTTAAAAAATTATCGCTGGAACTTGCTAAAAGAACAAAGATTTTACATGATTTTATAATAGAAGAGATGGACGCCCCCTCAGTCCCCCTCGAAAAGGGGGATGTAGATGGCGGAGCAAGACATTATCATAAAGTATATAAGATATTTAAAACAATTATTACCGAGTTGGAATTAAACTCTTTTGTCGATATGTATTCGCAAATAATAAGTTTTGGGCTTTTATTCTTTCGACTCTCAAAGGATATG
This sequence comes from Candidatus Omnitrophota bacterium, assembly GCA_029567025.1. Lineage (GTDB taxonomy): Bacteria > Omnitrophota > Gorgyraeia > Zapsychrales > Zapsychraceae > JADFXT01. The sequence continues at coordinate 6,983 of JAKQLT010000024.1, forward strand.
ATACTTACAAGAGAAAATATTTTATCGAATATTCCTCATTGTATCCCTCTTTTAAGAGATGTTTTTTACAACGCCGATTTTGATAAATGGTCGGGTAACACTTTATGGATACTTGACGAGATACTGCTTTTATTAAATAATGTAGATGTAAACATTGTTAAAGAGAGTTTATCATATAAGAATCTTTCGCTTTTAACAAAGAGGGATAAGAATCTTTCGGATCCTTTCCTATTTTTTTACGAGGAGTTTTTGAAAGTTTATGATAAAAAGACAAAGGTTAGTCGAGGGGTTTTTTATACGCCTGAAAGCGTGGTGTCTTTTATAATCCGCTCTCTTGACGGTATTCTTAAAGATAAACTTGATGTAAAAAAGGGTTTTCTTGACAGTTCGATAAAAATCCTTGACTTGCAACAGGAACGGGGACTTTTATCCTTGCATTGATTGAGTTTATAAAGGATGAGTTACGAAGAACCAATAATTACGGACTTTTTAATACAGAGGTGAATGAGTTTATTCTTGAAAATATTTACGGCTTTGAACTTCTTGTCGTGCCGTATATCATCTGTCATTTAAGAATACATGAATATCTTGAGAGTTTCGGCTTTCACTATCAGGGCGATAAAAAGGAGCGGGCGGAAGTATATCTTACTAACACGCTTGAGAATAATGCAAATATCCTTTTGACTAACTTTTTTGACGATATAGACGAGGA
>JAKQLT010000056.1 GCA_029567025.1 Candidatus Omnitrophota bacterium
AACAAATTCAACCTTGTTTGTTAACTAGTGGCAGTATACTTTAAAACATTAAAAAATTCTATCTTGTCTATTTAGGATTATTAATTTGCAATCAAATGGCATAAAAAAGATTGATTTTATATATCAATTATAAATCCGGTAAGTTTAAAGAACCTTATCCACAGGTCTATTTAATATCCACAATAAACCATTATAGCGCAAAGAGTTGCGTCATATATTTCATACGCATACAAGTTAACATAAGATGTATTATAGGAAGTTGGCAAGGAAAAAAGAAGGAAATAAAACCTTTTTGTTTTTAATGACAGGCATGTAAATTTTAACCTTCTATTCTATTTATCCTTGCCGCGGCTTGAAGAAAATCTTAAAATATTATCTCTTATAGACTCTTCAGACATTTTTGCAGATAAAAGCTCTTGCCTAAAAGGCAATTTTCGCTGATGAACTCCAACCTGGACATCGCCAATTCGAATCCTTAAAGTCTTCGAATTAACCAAGGCATCTGCCACGGCCTTACGGCGTTCGCGTAAAATACGGCCAAAACTTGGCCTTGATATGCCCATAATTTGAGCGCCTTCAGACTGATCATAGCCCTGATAATCATATAATTTTATAGCTTCAAACTGATCAACTAAAAGCTCAGCCTCATCAGGCCTTCCTGGATTTCCTCTTGGACTAAATTGAGCGGTCTTTGGCATTTCTTGGACATATCGAACCTTTTTTTGCCTTCCCTTTTTCATATTAAACCTCCTAAAAAATATACGCTATTTATGAGCGCATGCTTATAATAACCTTAATATTATTATGAGCATATGCTCATAATAAACTACTATTAGCATAAAAACAATAAAAAGATTAAAAATCTTATACTTCTCTTTTTTATAAAAAAATGACTATTATTTATTATTAAACTTAAACAATGCGCAGGATTGATTCAGGCTTTCCTTTAAGATTTGAATTTCTTCTAAAGCGGATTTTACTTCTGGTAAGGATTGACAATCTTTAATTCTTTCTATTTCCTGATTCATTTCTTCTATTCTTACTTTAATTCCATAAACTCTGCCCTCTATATCCTCTAACATTTCATTTAATACTTCTACAAATTCCTTTAAATTCGCTTCATCTTGCGCTCGCAATTTTATCCTTTTAGCCAAATCTCCTGTCCGCCCTATTTCTTTTAATGCTTTTTCAATATTAAACAACGGCCCTGCTACACGATACGCGTAATAAATAATAAAAACAAGCGATGCGCTGACAACTAAAATAATCGCTATCATTGCGACTGTTATAAAATTATAAAATTTTTGTCCGGCCCAAATCCCTCCAGACAATCTGGACAAGAAAAAATCCCTTAAAACAGGATGATTCGCGATAACAATAAGCATAAAACCTGCCAATAAGGCGCTAGCGATCAAAATAAACCAAAAACGGCAAATCATGGTTTTTTGAAAGTTTCTTTTAATAAAATACTTTGTAAAGCTTCGCCTATTTTGAGACATAATAAAATAACGCTGCCAGTCTATTGAATAAAAAGTACTAATTTTTGCTGAAAGATGTCACCTTATTTCTTATCTTTTCGTTCATAATCGTCTTCTAAACGAATAATATCGTCTTCTGATAAATACTCTCCACAAGCGACCTCAATAAAAACCAATTTTGATTTTCCTGTATTTGCGATACGATGGACAGCCCCACAGGAATATCAACAACGCTTCCTGCTTTAACAGAAACTTCTTTATCGCCCAGGATCACCAACCCTAAGCCTGAAACAATATTCCATTTTTCAGAACGATACTGATGTTTTTGCAGGCTCAATCGCCCGCCTGCGGCGACCTCAATGCGTTTGACCCAAACACCTTTTTCCTCAAAGAATTTAAAATAAAAACCCCACGGCCTCTCAAAATAATTAATCAAATTATTTTCTTTATTTTTTTCCATTTTACAGCTCTTTCATAATAGCTCTTAAAATATTGTCCGATAATCGCTCATCCCCTAAATCCCCCACCCTTATCTTTATTTTAGAAATAAAAGGCTTAATTTCTTCAACGTTTACCACCACCTCTTGCCCATCAGGGAAATATCCTAAAACAGCAGCGTAATGAAGATCGTATTGCTCTCTTACAAGCGTTATCTTTGATTTCTTAAACACAGATTTAACTGCTTGATAAACTTGAAGCGGTGAGTTCTTAAGTTCTTTGACAAGAATACCATTAATAAAATTCCCCGGTATATAGCCATCTGTTTTTTCAACAGATAAACCGACCGCTGATCCAATCACAAGAGGAATACATCCCGAAAGAATAAAAACGCAAGAAAACAAAACAGCCACGATAAAACAACACATATTTTTTTTCATACGCATTCTCCTTATATTAATTTTATGGTTCTTTCTTGTACATTTCCACTAAAATAAAAATATCTTAGATTGATACTCCCGGTGTAATTAATTTTTTCATTTTAGGCAAAACAACTTTCGCGGCTTCTTGTCCCGCCTTAATAAGTTCATTGACGCGATCCAATTCATACCAATCAATCCCAACTAAATTCGGATGAATGGCTACCTGCGCCTGTTTCGCGCTTTGCTCAGCAATCACGTATTCTGTTGATTGAAGCGTCTGAACAATAATATCCGAAAGAGTCGGATTAAATATCATTCGTATTCTTTTTAATATCCTATATTTAATATACTCCAATGGCGCCTGACGAAAAGGAATTTGTTCTTTCATTTTCTCTTTTTGCTCTATCAAGCTCACGCCCTTTGAGACATCTTCTGGCGACTGCAAAACATTAACGGCAATAATCCTTTGAATTCCTTTATCAACAAGAACATTTGTCGGCAGAGGATTTAAAACCCCTCCATCAATAATGACTTTATCTTTTTCTTTAATAGGCTCAATAACCCCGGGAATTGAAATACTTCGCCGAACAGCCTCGACCAAAGAACCATTCTCAATAATCATATCTTTGCGATGAACCAAATCATAAGCGACAACTTTTAAAGGAATTTTTAGACTATAAAATGTTTTTTGACTTAAATATTTTTTAAGCCACTGCTGGATCGCTCTGCCTCCTATAAATCCTGAAATAGGAAAAACAGGATCTAAAAGTTTAATCATATTCATCTTTTTTTCAAACTCACGGGCTACTTTCTCTATCTCTTGCGCTTTAAAACCCGCGCACCAAAACGCGCCAATTAACGCCCCCATACTACTTCCCACTACAATATCAACTGGAATATTTTCTTC
>JAKQLT010000062.1 GCA_029567025.1 Candidatus Omnitrophota bacterium
TCTGTGCCCACCAGATTTTTATTGTCGGATTAACTGTTTTTATATTTTCGCAAAAAAAAAGAAGAAATATAAAAGAAGGATAGGCCTGTGGCAGACACGCATATTAAACAACAGATGGTTAAATTAATTGAGTTGCAGAAAATTGATAGCCAGATTTTCGACTTTAATAGGCATTTAGCGGAAAAGCCGAAAGAAGTTGAAGCGTTAAAAATCCAATTTGAATCGAAGAAAACCAAGCTTAATCAGTTAGAAGAATCTTTAAAAAAAGTTCAATTAGTGCGACGGGATTTGGAAGTAGATATGAAATCCAAAGAAGAGCAGATCGCGAAGGCTAATACGCAATTGTCTTTAATAAAAACTAATAAAGAATATACCGCGAAGATTTCAGAGATTGAAAGTATGAAAGCGGATAAATCGATTATCGAAGAGAAGATTTTATTGTCCTATGATGACGCGGATAAAATACAAGCGGATATTAATCAGGAAAAACAAATTGTTGCGCAAGAAGAAAAAAAATATTTAGATAGAAAAAAAGAAGTGGAAGATTATATCAAGGACGTTGAACATAAGATAAACCAGCTAAAGACTAATCGCCAATTGATAGTTCCTCAGGTGGATAAAGAAATTTTAATTCGATATGAAAAAATTTTAAAACATAAAGAAGGCATTGCGGTCGTGCCTATGAAAGGTGCGGTTTGTGGGGGGTGTTTTATGAATTTACAGCCGCAAAGAATTAATGAAATTAAGGCGGCGCAGAGTTTGATTGAATGTGATATGTGTTCTTGTATTTTATATAGCGAGGAGAATATTTGAACGACGCATTGACGATATTTATCGATGGGGCTTGTCGAGGAAATCCTGGTCCAGCAGGGATAGGCGTTATTATAAAAAATGATAAAAAGGTTCTTAAAGAAATCTCACAATCTATTGGAGACGCGACGAATAATATCGCGGAATATACAGCATTAAAAGTCGCTTTAAGTGAAGCCGGTCTATTAACCAAAGGTGTTTTAAAAATTTTTACGGACAGTGAATTATTGGCGAAACAAATTACAGGCGCGTATAAAATAAAAAATGAGAATTTAGCTGTTCTTTATCAAGAAGTCGCGCAGTTATCGTTGCAATTTAAAAGCGTGGAGATTACGCATGTGAAGCGTGAAAGAAATAAAGAAGCGGATTTATTGGCGACACAGGCGATTACATTAAAGCAAGGCAAGACGATTGCCTCGACGTTTAAATACGTTAAGGAGGAAAGTCCGAGCTCCAAAGGGTAGTGTATCCCGATAATGCGGGACCGTTTGAGCAATCAAATGAGGATTAGAGCCACAGTGACGATACTTTGGCCTTTACGGTCAAAGGGTGAAACGAGCAATCTCTACACGGAGCAATGCCAAATAGGAGAAGATGGCGGTTTTCCGCCGACGAAGCGGCCCGTTTCGTCAGGATTCTCGGGTAGGTTGCAAGAGTTGAAAGAGCAATCTTTCAAGTCAGTCGAATAATCGTCGCTCTATGATTTTTTTAGAGTAACAGAACTCGGCTTATTTGCCTTGCTTGAATATTTTTTTGTTATATCAAAGGTGAAAATTATTTTTTAAATTAAGCCATGATGGCTTATAGGTTAACAATAGGAGGGTTTAGAAATGTCAGGTCATTCAAAATGGGCAACAATTAAACATAAAAAAGCGGCGACTGATGCGAAAAGAGGTGCGGCTTTTACAAAAATGATTCGCGAAATTACATCTGTGGCAAAGGCAGGAGGAGGAAACATAGAAACAAATCCTTCTTTAAGAACAGCTATTGAGCGTGCGCGCAGTATTAATATGCCTAAAGACAATATTGAAAACGCGATTAAAAAAGGAACGGGAGAGCTTCCTGGTGTTGTGTATGAAAGTTTTATGTTTGACGCGTATGGTCCAGGTGGAGTCGCTATGCTTGTGTCCGGATTAACCGATAATAAAAATCGCACGACAGCGGAAGTACGTAATCTTTTAAGTAAAAAAGGTGGAAATATGGCGAGTCCGGGAAGCACATCGTTTTTATTTTCTAAAAAAGGAATGATTAGCGTCGATAAAAGTAAAGCGAATGAAGATCAGCTGATGGAAATTGCTTTAGAAGCAGGGGCCGAAGATATTAGCACCGAAGACAAAGAGTATGAGATTACGACGGACCCGTCGAATTTTATAGCGGTTAAAGAGGCCATTGAATCTAAAGGTATCCAGATTTCTTCTTCAGAAATTACTATGGTTCCCAGCTCTTATGTTAAAGTTGTCGGTGAAACAGCCAAACAGTTATTGGCTTTGATGGAATCTTTGGAAGATAATGAAGATGTTCAGAATGTCTACGCGAATTTTGATATTCCAGATGAAGAAATGGAAAAGATTTCTGCTGAATAATGAAAATTATTGGGATTGATCCAGGCACGCGTTCAACGGGGTATGGGCTTCTTGACATCCAGAAAGAGAAAACTCTTTTGTTGGAGACCGGAACGATTCATCCTAAATCTAAAGAGGATTTGCCTCATCGTATTCATCATATTTATGAGGCCTTAGCCGATATTTTAAATGAGTATCAGCCCGAGATTCTTATTCTTGAGAAACTTTTTGCGCATCAATCTTATCCAATGACATCGAGTATTTTAGGCCATGTGCGCGGTGTGATTTGTTTATTGTGCGCCCAGAAAAATTTGAAACTTATTGAAGAAAGTCCGAAACGTATTAGAAAGACGCTCACTGGAAATGGGAATGCTTCCAAACTGCAAACGCGCTCTATGGTCGCGCATTATTTACGGATTGATGAAAAAAAATTGACATTAGACGCGAGCGATGCGTTGGCCTTAGCGTTAGGATACGCGCAAATGAAAGGGCGTTATGATTTCTGAAATAACCGGGAAACTTGTTTCACAAAAAGATCAAGCGCTTATTATCCAAGTCGGTGGATTTTATTATGAAGTCATGGTTCCAGCTTCTGTTATTAATCGCGTGGAACAAACACAAGATGCCGAAGGAAATATTCATTTGATGACGTATCATTATTTTCAATTAACGCAATCAAGTGCCACACCTGTTTTAGTCGGATTTATTCATGAAATGGAACGGGATTTCTTTTTGCAGTTTATTACGGTCTCGGGTATTGGTCCACGCGCGGCGGTTAAGGCGCTTAATAAACCTATTTCAGAAATTGCCGGCGCTATTGATAAAGGAGATATTGCGTATTTAAAAACGCTTCCGGGTATTGGGATGCAACGCGCTAAAGAAATTGTTGCGAAGCTTCAGGGCAAAGTCGGACGATTTGGCCTTATTCGTGATGAGTCTCAAAAGATTAAAAATATTAGCCCTGTGACGATCGATTGGCAACAAGAGGCGTTGGATGTTCTTTTACAGCTTCAGTATAAAAAGCCCGAAGCTCAACAAATGATTCAAAAAGCATTAGAACGCAAACAAGATATCCAGTCTGCGGAAGACTTATTAAATGAAATTTATAAACAGAAGGTGAGTCTTTAACAATGGAAGAACAAATTCAAAATACAAATAGTGAAAATAAGATTTTTGAATCTTCGACGGAAAAACAACAGGATCCTTTAGATCACGTTAAAGGAGTCATTGAGTCTATTTTGTTCGTCAATGAACATCCTGTCGCATTAGAACCCTTAAAAAAGGTTTTTCCGACAGTAGGATTAGCAGATATTAAAAAAGCCATTCGCGCGTTACAGGATGAATATGAACACCGTCAAAGCGGAATTGTCATTTTAGAGATTGCCGGTGGATATCAAATGCTCACGAATTCTTTATACGCAGATTATGTGCGCACGTTTTATAAGACAAAACATAAAGAGAAATTATCCAAGCCATCGTTAGAGACGCTTGCAATTGTCGCTTATAAACAGCCGGTGACGCGGGCGGATATTGAAATCATTCGCGGTGTTAATTCGGATGGCGTTGTGGAAAATCTTTTAATGAAGGAATTAATTAAGATTATTGGCCGTAAGGATGTGGCTGGCAAGCCGTATTTATATGGGACAACTAAACAGTTCTTAGAATATTTTGGTTTAAAATCTTTGGAAGATCTTCCTAAATTAGAAGAGTTTCCTGATCTTGTCGCTGAAAAAGAAAAAGACCTTCCGGCAAATACGGAAGATCTGACGGCGTCTGCTCCGGATGTTATTTCTGCGGTTGAGGAAAAACAAAAAAAAGATGCTTCTTTAGAAAATCCTATTGAAAAAGTTGAGGGCTAATATGAGTTTAGAAGAATTGCGTAAAAAAATAAATGCTATTGATGAGAAAATAGTCTCTATTTTAAATGAGCGGGCAAAGATTAGTCTTGAGATCGGGAAAAATAAATTAGAGAATAATCAAAGTATTTATGCGCCTCATCGGGAAAAAGAAGTTTTAGATCGGATTAAAGAAATGAATCAAGGACCGATGACCTCAGAATCTTTAGAGGCCGTTTATCGAGAGATTATGTCGAGTTCTTTATCGTTGGAAAAACCGTTAAAGATTTCTTATCTGGGAACAGAAGGATCTTTTACTCATATGGCCGCGAATAAGAAATTTGGCTCTCAGGTTTGTTATGTCCCTTGTAATAGTATTTTAGAAGTTTTTCATAAAGTGGAGCACGGAGAATGTGATTATGGGGTTGTGCCTATTGAAAATTCTGTCGAAGGCGCCGTTACGCATACGTTTGATATTTTGGTTGATTCTGATCTTAAAATTTGCGCGCAAACGACTTTAAAAGTGGAGCAACATTTATTATCGAAGGAGAATTTAAAGGATATTAAAACCATTTATTCGAATCCGCAGTCTTTTGGCCAATGCCGTATTTGGTTAGCGGAAAATTTACCGGAAGCCGGACAGATTTGGGTGGCGTCTAATACCGAAGCCGCGCAAAAAGCAGCTAAACAAAGATATTCTGCGGCTATTGCTTCAAGTTTAGCGGCGAAAGTCTATGATGTGCCGATCATTCGCTCGAATATTCAAGATATGGAACATAATATGACGCGGTTTTTTATTATTGCGAAACAGGATGTTCCTATGACGGGAAATGATAAAACATCGATTATTTTCTCGATTAAAGATAAAGTGGGCGCGTTGCATGATATGCTTGTTCCTTTTCGAGATCTGAATATCAATTTAACAAAAATTGAGTCACGTCCGTCTAAGAAAAAGGCGTGGGATTATTATTTCTTTGTTGATTTTCTTGGTCATCGCGAGGATAAAAAAGTCAAACAGGCCTTAGACCGATTAGAAGGATTGTGTAAATATTTAAAAATCGCTGGTTCTTATCCAGCCACGGAAGCGTAAAAAAATGAAAAATGTTATTAAGAAAACTGTTTTAGAAAGTCAACCGTATATTCCCGGAAAACCGATTCAAGAAGTCAAACGTGAATTAGGTCTTAAAGATGTTATTAAGGTTGCTTCTAATGAAAATCCTTATCCGCCGTCGCCTCAAGTGATTGCCGCGATGAGAAAAGAGTCAAAAAATGTTAATCGTTATCCCGATAGCAGTTGTTTTTACCTTCGCGAACAATTAGCGAAACAATTAAAAGTTAAACCAACCCAACTTGTTTTTGGAAACGGATCAGATGAAATTATTGTATTAGCGGTGCGCGCATTTATTAAGCCAGGGGATGAGATTGTGATTGCCAAACCCACGTTTTTGATTTACAACATCGCTTCTTGTATGGAAGGTGGCGTTGTGAAAGAAGTTCCTATTAAAGATTTTCAATATGATCTGAAGGGGATGTTGGCACAGATAACTTCTAAGACTCGTATTATTTTTATCGGCAATCCGGATAATCCTTGCGGCGCGTATATTCCTCAAAAGAAATTAGAGAATTTTGTTTCAAAGGTTCCCGACGATGTCCTTATTTTTCTCGATGAGGCGTATTTTGAATATGTGCAAGCTAAGGATTATGGGAGTTCCATTGATATGGTTTCTCGTTATAAGAATGTTTTGGTCGCTAGGACATTTTCTAAAATTTATGGATTAGCAGGATTGCGTATCGGCTATGCGATTGGCGATGAAGAGCTTATTGATTGGCTTAATCGTTTGCGTGAACCTTTTAATGTGAATTCTATGGCCCAGGCCGCGGCGTTAGCGTGTTTAAAAGATAAAATATATTATAAAAATATCACGAAAGAAATCGAAAGACAAAGGCAGTTTTTGTATAAAAGTTTTAAATCTTTGGAATTAAAGTTTGTAAAAACATTCACAAATTTTATTTTGATTTTTGTGCCTGGAGATTCAACCGATGTTTGCCAAAAACTTCTTCAAAAAGGAGTTATTGTCCGTGACATGCGCGGTTGGGGTCTGAAAAATTATATTCGTATTTCTATCGGTACTGCCCAAGAAAATAAAAAAGTTGTTCAAACGTTGAAGGAGATCTTATGATTGTTGTCTTAAATCCAAAAGCCACAGAGGAGCAAATTCAGCATATTGTTGAGAAGGTCGGGAAGTTAGGCTTACGCGCGAATATTTCTCGAGGTGTTGAGAGAACCGTCATCGGGTTAATTGGGCCTGAAGATGTTTTGCGTGTTACACCGTTAGAGGTTTTTCCCGGCGTCGAACAAGTGATACCGGTCTTAGCTCCGTATAAATTAGTTTCGCGTGAATTTAAAAAAGAAAATTCTATTGTCAAGATTAATAATAAAATTAAGATTGGCGGAGATCGCGTTATTGTCATGGCAGGTCCTTGTTCGGTCGAAAATAAAGAAAGTTTGAGATCTATTGCCGAACAAGTTAAAAAGGCCGGGGCCACAGTTCTGCGTGGAGGCGCTTTTAAACCACGCACATCTCCTTATGATTTTCAAGGATTGGGAGAAGAAGGATTAAAATATCTCAAAGAAGTCGGTGAAGAATTTGATTTAGCGATTACGACGGAAGTTATCGACCCTCGGCATATTGAGCTTATTTCAAAATACGCGGATATTCTACAGATAGGCGCGCGTAATATGCAGAATTTTTCTTTATTAAATGAACTGGGGCAGATTAAGAAACCGATTTTGTTAAAACGCGGGATTAGCGCGACGGTAAAAGAATTATTGATGTCTGCGGAATATATTCTCTCAAAAGGGAATTTTGATGTTATTTTATGTGAGCGGGGCATACGCACGTTTGAAACAGCGACAAGAAATACTTTAGATATTAATGCCGTTCCTTTGGTAAAACAATTGTCCCATTTGCCTATTGTGGTTGACCCAAGCCATGGAACAGGCCGATGGGGTTTAGTTGCTAGTGTGTCTAAGGCGGCGGTGGCCGCAGGCGCGGATGGTCTTATTATTGAAGTTCATGATAACCCGGAAGAGGCGATGTCAGATGGAACACAATCGCTTCTCCCAGAGAATTTTTCTCATTTAATGGCCGACTTGGAAAAAGTGGCTTTGGCGGTAGGGCGAACATTACAATAAACATTTTGGAAGAAGAGGTGTTCAAGGTATGATTTTAAATTCGTGGGCTTTTCGTAAGGTCGTGATTTTGGGTGTTGGATTTATGGGAGGGTCATTAGGATTAGCAATTAAAAAAAACCGTTTAGCCAAAGAGGTTGTGGGTGTATCTCAAAAACAATCCACATTGCTCGATGCGATAAAGATCAAGGCTATTGATACGGGATTAACAGAAATTCCTCCCGCGGTTAATAATGCTGATTTAGTTGTTCTGTGTACTCCGGTTGAATCCATTAGAAAATTGCTTCCGGTTATTGCACCGCATTTGAAGCGCGGATGCATAGTGACCGATATGGGAAGCACAAAGTCCGATATCGTTGAAGAGGCAGAAAAAACATTTCCTTCGTCTGTTTTTTTTGTGGGATCTCATCCTATGGTCGGCTCTGAAAAAAAAGGTGTTGATTTTGCCAAGGAGTCCCTTTTTGAGAATGCTGTATGTTTTATGACCCCCAATAAAAAAACGCATCATCACGCGCAAGAACGCGTATCTTTGTTGTGGAGTAAATTAGGCATGAAGATAAAATATTTAACGCCCGAGGACCATGATAAAATTTTAGCTTATGTGAGCCATACGCCTCATGTCATG
>JAKQLT010000069.1 GCA_029567025.1 Candidatus Omnitrophota bacterium
GTGGTATCATCGGAGAGCCGTTTGGTGTAGCCAGGCGCTCTCAAGTGCGAAGTCATGATCTGTTCAAGGCGGTAAAACGTGCCTTCGATCATTTTGGCTTTGGCGTTTTTTACAATGGCTTTTTTATGCATACCTTGCGGCACACAATAAGGCTGAACGTCTTCAATGTCTTCCCCTGTTAAATCGGTGATTGTATCGCTTGTCTTTTTCCAATCCAGCCCTAGACTGTGAAGATTTGAAAGAATGGACATGAGAAACTTTGAAAGTTCTGGCCTGCCGTTGTCTGTATAAATAGAGCCAAACGCGCCAAAACAGGAAACGCCGAGGCGCAGCGCCAGGCCAATTAGCCATGAGTCATATTTTCGATCCACTGCCGCGCCGTAAATGATCCTTGTGCGTAAATCCTGCCAGAGATAGCCTTCCGGGCGGAATACCTCTCCCGTTTCTTCATCGGTTACCCAAAAATCAAAACGATGTTGATCGCCGCACAATATCTCAAACGGTTTAAGGTCTGAATAATCCCTTAAAACCGGAGGCAATATATTATCCAGGGCGCGCATTCCGCCGCGTTGCATGGCGTCCAGTGCCGGATTCCACCTTTTTGAAAACCAATGAGTTGCGGATTTATAACCGCCGATTTCCCAGCCGCGCCGCTGCGCCTCGATCACTAAAATTTCATAAAGCTCTTTTCTGTTGATTTTTCGATGTTCGCGTTTCGCGCAAAGACTGATCCAAAATTCCAAAGCGTCCGGGCTCCAAATGCGCGGCACACCTTTACCCGGTTTCGTATGTCTTAACCCGGCAATGCCCCCTTCTTTATATTGCTTTTGCCAGGTTAAAAGTATGCGCAGGCTTACTCCGTGTTTTAGGGCAACAACCCGCCGCCACGCCGTTTTAGTTTTTCCCCAATCAACAGGAAGGTCGTGAAGATCGCGGAGAGCGGCCAGTATTTTTTTTATACGTGGATTTTGCAAATCCGCGTCGCTAATGGCGTTGTTTTGATCCCATCTCCCGGTGATCCCGGATTTTGCAGGCGTTAAAATAGCCGGAAGATGGTTTTTAGCCTTTGTCATTCTGCTTTTCTCCGGGAATATTTTTATTGCTTTCCGCTGAACCTTGCTTTAAAAAAGCTTTATGACCCTGGTATCGCGATGAAGCGCGGTTTGGATTATGCGCTTCATCGTAACGATCCGGCCATAAATCCCAGGCTGAAAGGCCGAGATATCCGGCAAGGATTTGCTCAAATTTGGGGCAAGGTTTTGTTTTAAGGCCGGTGAAACAGGTGCGATGAACATCATAACGGGCGGCTAATTTGTTAAAATTTAGGCCTTGAATTTCGAGGCGGTGTTTGATCCATGCCCAAATTTTATCGGTTTGTATTTTTTTCACTATTTATTCCTCTAGTGAGGGAGTATAATAGAATATATTCTATTTGTCAAGAATATTTTCTATAGATTTAAGTTATTGAATATATGAATAAATTAAGCTTTGAAGATAGAATAAAAAAAATTATTTCAGTGGCTGGAAGTGCCGATAAACTAGCATATAATGCAGGAGTTTCACCGAGTTTAATCGGTAAGTATTTATCAGGTAAAACCGATCCTACAAGAAAAAAACTTATCGCATTGGCGGAGGCAGCCTGTGTTAATATTGAGTGGTTAGCAACTGGTGAAGGGCCAATGCGCGCGGGTGAGCGAGAAAGATTTGATATCGAATTACTTTCATTGATTATTGAGTCTTTAGATGATTACCAGGCTTCAGAAGAGGTAAACTTCACCGCTGATGAAAAGGCCGATATTATAAATTATACCTATGAGTTATGTTATGATGCCGACCTAAATGTAGCAGCTAGCCAAACAAAGTCTTTAATTATGAATACGATCAAAGAAGCTGAAAATTTATTTTCATCTTTGGATAAACTATTAAAAACGGAAAAGGGGAAAAAGCAGGCTGTAAAAATATTTAAAAAAGCATTTGGACATCTTTTATCTGCGGATGAAGCGGAATCGCAGGCAGATGAATTTGTCGGAGCGCAGTTGTTAAGGCAGCATAAAAAGATTTCAAATGCTAAAAATAAGTAAAACAATAACCTTAATAAATAACCTTATAAACCTTATTTTTCTTGGTTTTTAAAATCAATTTTTTGTTGATTTTTTGTTTTTTTCAGGCTAACGTATTCTTGCACTAAAAATATAAAAAATGAGCGCTTATAATTTGAATTATCTTTATATGTTATTGTAAATGTTGAATGTTATCTTAAAGGGTCAACCTGAGGGGCTTATTTTTTTCGTGGAAACATATTTTTGCTGACTGTTGGTTTTCTAGGCTAACGTATTTTTGCACAAAAAAATAAAAAGAGCGGCGGCAAAATTTTTTTTGTTTTTATACCGTGTTGTAATATTTGAAATTTTTTGCTAATTCCATCCCAATAAGTCCCTATTTATTTTGGCAAGTCCCAGGTGCAAGAATAGCTTAGCCCTTTCATAAGAATAGTGTTTAGCATACTTTTCAGATAGAAGAGATTAATGTTCTTAGAAATTGTTTCTCAAGGAGAAATTAAAATTATGGAGAAAAATCTCGTTTACCGCGGCAAGTCCAAAGATGTTTTCAAG
>JAKQLT010000078.1 GCA_029567025.1 Candidatus Omnitrophota bacterium
GAATTCCGTTGGGAAGACCAATTTGCTTTAACCCTTGATCCTGAAAAGGCACGACAATATCGATTTGAATCAGTGAATCCTGATGAAAAAACTCAAAAATTTTGCACTATGTGCGGACCGAATTTTTGTTCCATGAAAATATCTCACGAGATAAAAAACAATGAAAAAAGATTTTTATAATCAACTCCTCCAAAAGATTCAAAAAGGTGAAACAATATCCTTACAAACATCGAAGCAAATCCTTTCTTCAAAGAAAATAGAACTCATTTCTTTATTAAACACTGCTTTTCAAATAAGAAAAAAATACTGGGGAAAGAAAGTAAAAATCCATATTATCAATAATGTCCAAAATGGATATTGCCGAGAAAATTGTAAATATTGTGCCCAAGCAACATCCTCACACGCGCCTATCGAAGAATATCCTATGAAATCAGATGATGAAATCTTTAAAGAAGCTAAAAATGCCTATGAAAAAGGAGCATTTCGCTATTGTATGGTTTTTTCAGGACGAGAACAAAGTTGGACACGCATAGAACATATCGCTAAATTAGTCAGAACGATCAAACAACAATATCCTTTAGAAATCTGCGTTTCTCCAGGGATTATAGATGATGACATGGCCACAACTTTAAAAAAGGCCGGATTAAATCGCATCAATCATAATTTAAACACCTCAAAACGCTATTATAAAAAAATCTGCTCAACGCATACCTATGATGATCGCCTCAAAACTCTTTCTGCGGCAAAAAAGGCTCATCTGCAAATTTGCTCCGGAATTATTATCGGCATGGGCGAGGGCCAAGAAGACATTTATGAAATGGCCAAGACATTACACAGCTTAAAAATTGAATCTATTCCGATCAATTTTTTTATGCCCGTTGAGGGAATTGCATTAAAACATAAACCACAAATATCACCAGAATATTGTTTACGTATTCTATGTCTATTTAGATTTTTTAATCCGCAAGCGGAAATACGCATTGCGGCAGGACGAGAACTATATTTAAAACATTTAGAACCCTTGGCGCTTTATCCAGCTAATTCTTTATTTATGGAAGGATATTTAAACGTAAAAGGCCGTTCACGATTAGAAACACTTCAAATGATTGAAGAGGCAGGATTCACCATAGAATCAAATTTTGAATTAGAAGATCTCATAAAAAAAGAACGTTCTTTAACACGCCCCACATCACGGACGGATATAAAAATGGTCATAAAAAATAGGCGGGATCTTCGTCCCATAGAAACGCTGAAGGAAGAAAAGGAGTTGCTATAATGGAAAACGTTATTATTATTGGCTCTGGTCCAGCCGGGCATACGGCGGCAATTTATACCGCTCGCGCCAATTTATATCCTTTAATGTATGAAGGGATGATGGCTGGAGGAATTTCTGCTGGAGGGCAACTAACGACCACAACAGATATTGAAAATTTTCCCGGGTTTCCTGAAGGCATTAGTGGGGCTGAACTAATGAATCGTATGCGTGAACAATCGATAAAATGCGGCACGCGCATTGAGACCGCAACCGTTGATAAAATAGACATTCGAGAAAAACCATTTAAAATTTTTTCAGAAAAAAGAATCGTTGAAACAAAAAGTATCATTATTGCCACAGGGGCGACGGCCAAACGTCTCAACATTAAAAATGAAGACATTTTCTGGCAAAAAGGCATTTCAGCATGTGCCGTATGCGATGGCGGATTGCCCATTTTCCGACAAAAAATTCTAGCTGTTATCGGCGGAGGAGATTCAGCCATTGAAGAGGCCACCTATTTAACAAAATTCGCCCACAAAGTAATCCTCATTGTCCGTCGTGATGTTCTACGTGCGTCCAAAGCCATGCAGAAAAAAATCCAGGAAAATCCTAAAGTAGAAATTCTTTGGAATTCTAACGTCCTTGAGGCCTTAGGCGAAAATGTTTTAGAGAAACTTCTTGTTGTCAATAATAAAACCAAAGAAAAAAAAACAATCGAAGTGCGCGGACTTTTTTATGCCATCGGGCACACTCCGAATACAACCTTTTTAGAAAACCAATTGGATCTCGATGAAGCAGGCTATATTAAAACAAAACCAGGCACCACAAAAACAAATATTGAAGGCGTTTTTGCCTGCGGAGATGTTCAGGATAAAGTCTATCGACAAGCTATTACAGCGGCAGGGTCTGGATGTATGGCTGCTTTGGAAGTAGAAAAATATTTAGAAGAAAAAGCATAAAAAATTATATGAAAAATCATGCAACATTTTTTAGAAATTCTTTCTTGCCATCAATTTGGATCTGCCTTTTCCCGGTTATTTTAGCTACAGCCATAGCATTCGGAGACGGAATTGCCAACTGGACAAAAGCCGGAATTTCTATTGGCATAGCTATTATCCTTCAAATCTTTTTTATACTATTTTTTAATAAAATACGGACGCAAAATATTTTATTAAAAAACATCTTTTCAGGAATTTTTCTTGGTCCTATGTTAACAACCGGAAGCTATTATTTTCAATCGAACGAAATAAATACTGCGGTCTTTCTTGCAGGCGTTCCATTAGGGCTATTAACTGTGGCTATCATAAGTCTAAAATCATACAAACAATTCACGGCTGAAAAAATATTGCGTCTTTTTTTATGGATGGTTTTTACGTCAGGACTCATGCCTCTCGTTATTTATAGCATCACAAATGATAAAATCTATTCTTTATCCGCAAGCGCAATAATTCTTATGTCTATCAATCCTATTATTCAATTATCTAAAGAAAAAAACATCCCTTTAGACCCTCTGATCATAACAATAATACGAATGGCTTTTCTTTATACGATTTTATTCTCTTTAGGATGGATTATTTAGAAAAAACAAAGAAGCGGGAAGCAGGGCCTTTTTATGTTGATTTTTTCCCTTTTGTCATCACAAGCTTTCCTGATCGCACAATCTCCAAAACTCCATATTTTTCTAACATATCTTCGAAGGAATCTACTCGGGCGGTTGTATCCGCCAAAGCGATAATTATGATATCTTGATTTTCTTCTATAATTTTCACTTGATAGGCTTCAAGAATCTTCATAATGACGGATCGATGAACCGGAATATTTTTCATCTTCACTAAAGCAAGCTCCCGATGAATAGCGTCTTGGCCTGTATGCTCGCAGGAATGAATCACATCAATTAATTTAGCGGTTTGTTTAATAATCTGGTCCAATGTTTCAGGGTCGCCTTCAGCCGTAATGGTCATCGTGGAATAATTAGGGTCAAAAGAGGGGGAAACCACCAAGGCATCGATATTATATCCGCGACGAGCAAAGACAGA
>JAKQLT010000094.1 GCA_029567025.1 Candidatus Omnitrophota bacterium
CTCCACACGCCCCTCAAACGTGCGCGTCTACCAATTCCGCCACCCGCGCGATTAAATTCTTCTTTTATATATTTATTTACTTCTTTAATAAATCTTTTTTTCTTAATAATGCCGCTTCAATAAAACCTTTAAATAGAGGATGCGCTCGTTCCGGCTTTGATTTAAATTCAGGATGGAACTGACATCCTACAAACCACGGATGATTATCTAATTCTATCATCTCGACCAAATGCTGTTGCGTATTAAAGCCAACAAATCTTAATCCTTTTTTCTCAAACATTTTCTTATATTGATTATTAAATTCATAACGATGACGATGGCGTTCCGCAATATTTTCTTTTTTATATAGTTTAAAGCTTAACGAATTTTTTGTTATTTTGCAAGGATAAGCTCCCAAACGCATCGAGGCGCCTAAATTTTTCACATGTTGCTGTTCTTCTAAAAGGGCAATCACGGGGTATTTAGTTTCCTTATCAAATTCCGTTGAGTTAGCATTCTTTAATTCACAGACATTGCGCCCAAATTCAATACACGCAACCTGCATCCCCAAACAAATCCCAAAATAAGGAATTTTGTGTTCGCGCGCATATTGAACCGCTTGGATTTTTCCCAGAATACCACGATCCCCAAAACCCCCGGGAATTAAAATACCATCGGCGTTCTTTAAACGCTTTGCCACATCTTCTTTTTCTAATATTTCTGAATCAACTTTAGTAATATTGACACGCGCGTCATTAGCTATGCCTCCATGAACAAGCGCTTCATAAATCGATTTATACGCATCTTGAAGCGCCACATATTTGCCAACGACATAAACATTCACTTCATGCGTTGGATTTTTAAGACGCTTGACAACAAGATCCCGCCATTCTTTTAATTCCTTATCTTCACTTTTTAAATGCAATTTTCTTAAAATCAGCTCATCCAAACGTTCTTTCTTAAAACATAAAGGAACTTCATAAATATGTTTCACATCGATAGCTTCGATAACAGCGTCTTTATCCACACTGCAAAAAAGAGCAATTTTTTCTTTTTCTTCCTTTGTAATACCTTTTTCTGTCCGGCATAACAAAATATCCGGCGAAATACCAATCTCCCGCAAACGCCCCACACTATGTTGCGTTGGTTTTGTTTTTTGTTCGCCAGCAGACTTAATAAAAGGCAAAAGCGTCACATGAATATTAATGGCGTAAAGTTCGCCCAATTCCCAGCGCAATTGTCGAATCGCTTCTAAAAATGGCAAACTCTCAATGTCTCCTATCGTCCCGCCAATTTCAACAATTGTGACATCCACATCGTTTTCACGGGAAGCCTTCATAATTTCTTTTTTAATTTCATCGGTGATATGCGGAATAATTTGAACTGTTTTGCCTAAATAATCTCCCCGGCGCTCTTTGGTAATCACATTATAATAAACTTTTCCCGTCGTGATATTACTGTCTTTTGTAATAAACGCATTGGTAAATCGTTCATAATGCCCTAAATCCAAATCCGCTTCCGCTCCGTCTTCGGTCACATAAACCTCACCATGCTGAAAAGGATTCATGGTTCCTGGATCCACATTTAAATACGGATCGCATTTAATCATCGCGGTACGAAGCCCATGGGCTTCTAAAAGCTTCCCAATAGATGCCGCGGCAATGCCTTTTCCTAAACTGGAAACAACGCCTCCGGTAACAAAAATAAATTTTGACATAGCTTATTCCCTCTTTCCTTCTAATAAATATTTGCTTTTATTATAAGGAACAGCAACTGGATACTCTCCAGAAAAACACGCATGACAAAAATCTTGAGGGTATTTCATAACAGAAAGCATACCCTTTAAACTTAAATACCCTAACGAGTCAACCTTAATAAAATCCGCGACCTGTTGAATCGTTCGGCTTGCGGCAATCAATTCTTCTTTACTCGGAAAATCAATGCCATAAAAACATGGAGAAATAATCGGCGGACAACTGATGCGCATATGGATTTCTTTTGCACCAGCCCGTCGCAATTCATCAATGCGGCTTTTTGAAGTTGTGCCACGGACAATCGAATCCTCCACAACCACAATCCGTTTTCCTTTAATAATATGGCTAATGGGATTCAGTTTAACGCGTACACGAAAATCTCTTAAAAATTGTGAGGGCTGAATAAAAGTACGTCCGATGTAATGATTACGAATAAATCCAATCTCAAGCGGAAGCCCTAACTCTTGAGCAAAACCAGAGGCCGCATAATTTCCCGAATCTGGTATAGACATAACAAAATCCGCTTTAATAGGATGTTCTTTGGCTAATTGCGCGCCTAAACGTTTTCGCGTTTCATAAACATTATCATCGAAAATATTGCTATCCGGACGGGCAAAATAAATATTTTCAAAAATACAATGCGCCTTCTTTTTATTTTCTATTTCAGGCAAAAAAACTGATTCTATTTTTTCCCCTTTAATAAAAACGACCTCGCCGGGAGAAATTTCTCTCACAAATTCAGCTTTTATTAAATCAAACGCGCATGTTTCGCTCGCTAAAACATATTTATTATCCAATCTGCCTAAACATAACGGACGAAATCCATTAGGATCGCGGGCGCCGATAATCGTATCGCCGGATAAAAAGATTAAAGAAAAGGACCCTTCTAATTGCGACAACACACTCACAAACCATTTCTTCAAATCGCCGTTTTTTGTACGCGCCAATAAATGAATAATAATTTCAGAATCCATCGTCGTCTGAAAAAGAGCGCCTTCTTCTTCGAGCTTGGCGTATAATTTTTCTGTATTCGTCAAATTTCCATTATGCGCAATGGCTAACGGTTTTCCTCGATGCGTCACTAAAAACGGCTGGATATTTTTTTGATTGCTCGAACCCGTTGTCGAATAACGGCAATGGCCAATGGCTGTTTCTCCTTTTAATTCTTCAATCGCTTTTTCATCAAAGGCGTCGGCCACAAGACCTGTTTTTTTCTTTAAATAAATCTCTTTACCATCATAAGAAGCAATCCCAGCGGCCTCTTCTCCCCGATGCTGTAAAGCATAAAGCCCGACAAAAACTAATTTAGCCGCATTTTTATTTTGAGATATTCCAATAATACCACACATAAAAAACCTCTATTCTTTTTACAAATCTCGTTCAGCGTAATATTGCTGTATCGGAAATACTGTAAATTTTTTTGTTTGTCGCGATTCAATACCGTTAATCGCGGCCCAAGCTCCTTGAAGCGTTGTAATACAAGGCACATTATGCAAAATAGCCGCCGCTCGAATAGAACGCATATCGGTTTGACTGCTTTCTCCTGATGGAGTATTGATAATAAGAGCGATTTCATCTTTCTTCATCAGCGTCATTAAATTTAATAAATTATTTTTTCCTTCATTATAATGCCCAACAATATCGACGGTGATACCGTTTGATTTTAACACTTTAGCTGTTCCCGGAGTAGAAACAAAAGAAAAACCTAAATCCTTTAATTTTTTTGCCATCATCGCTACCGCGCGCTTATCCTCATCCTTAACGCTAATAAAAACTTTTCCTTGCTTAGGCAAACTTTAATTAGCGCAAATTTGCGACTTGGCAAACGCCTCTCCAAAACTCGATGCAATTCCCATGACCTCGCCGGTTGATTTCATTTCAGGCCCTAACACAATATCAACTCCTGAAAATTTAGAAAAAGGCAAAACCGACTCTTTTACAGAAACGTGTTTCATCTTCTCTATCACGTCATAACTTAAATGGAAATCATCCAATGATTTGCCTACCATTAATTGGGCGGCAATTTTGGCTAAAGGAATTCCTGTGGCCTTACTGACAAAAGGCGCGGTGCGTGAAGCGCGTGGATTAACCTCAAGAACAAAAATCTTACTTCCTTTTAAAATAAATTGAATATTTAAAAGCCCTACAACTTTCAATCCTTCTGCAATACGGTAGGTATATTGCTTAATTTGCTCAATAACCGTTTCACTGATCGTCGGAGGAGGCAAAACACACGCAGAATC
>JAKQLT010000112.1 GCA_029567025.1 Candidatus Omnitrophota bacterium
CGTCGGATTAGTCCAAGGCGTCCCTGAAAAAGTTGCAAACACCCAAGCGCTGTCCCATGTACAGCTCGTCGCCGTCAATGGACTCAATCCGCCATCATTCACATCAATATGAATTTTCGTCGCATCACAACCAGTAACGACTGCCGGCATCCCCATTCTTTTCATATAAAATTTAACTTGATTCGGCGCTATTATACCGCCACCCATTGCCGGCGTATCCACCATCAATGTTTCCTCTGCAAACACTTTCGGTATCTGCCACGCCAAAGTCACCGCGACAAAAATAAAAATAAACGCACCCGCCATTAATTTTAACTTTTTGTTTTTCATATTTTATCTAATAAAAAAATTATTCTTTCAATTGCTTACATTATACAACAAAAATCCTTCTTCTCAAAAAAAAAAAAAAAACATGTGCATAACCAAAAAAAACCCAGCCACCTTATTGCCGAGTTTTATCTTGCCTTAAATTTTTATTTCACCAAATTAAATTTTTCAATTATATTCTCCCATTCATCCTGGCTGACGAAATTATCGCTCACCGGATAATGAATTTCTTGCTCTCTCTTGCGATGCGCTTGTAAAATATTGTCCAAATTTCGGGCAGACATCTCCAGCGCATCCAACTCGCCGATTTGCATTGCGCGCTCCATCATCTCCAAAAGCTTTACTATTCCCCCATGATCGCGTCTCGCCAGACTTGCCAGCCCTTCATCCTGAGCAATGCCCAAATATTCATTCAGTGCAGGAAACAAAAACTCGTCTTCAAATCGGATATGCTCCAACTCCCTTTTTTTAAAATCAGCAAAAAAAGTTTCGTCTATTTCCAAACTGTTTTTATCAAAAAACTTTGCCCATAATTGATCTAAATATTCATGTTCTTTGTTCATGAAATCCGAAACTGTATTTGCCTTGTTTATCATATCCTCAAACAAAATATTTTTCTTAATTTCATCTTAACACGAACAATATAAAAATAGAACCGACGAATCGATTCTATTTTTATATTGCAAATTAACGATTGATAAAAGGAAGGATTGCCATGATTCTCGCGCGTTTGATCGCCATGGCCAATTTTCTCTGGTGCTTGGCGCAAAGCTTACTTCTCTTTCTCGGCATAATCTTCGCGTAAGAAGAAATAAATTTTCGCAAAGTCGTACCATCGCGATAATCGATTTCTTTGATGCCATTTACGCAGAAATAACATCTCTTTTCTTTGTTCATCGTATTGTTCTTTTGAGGAATCATAGTGTTTGTGGAGAAATAAATGCTTCGTCATGCTATGGCTCCGAATTTATCTGTGAGCAAAAGCCGACTTACCTGGAAACCTCGCGTTTCGCGTGGTTACTTATTTCTCAAAATATTAGTGATTAAAATGGTATATCTTCTACTTTTATCTCATCTTCCGCTGGCCTATCCGTAGAAACTTGATTGGAGTAGGTGGACTTGTCAGCAGATGGGATGACTGTATTCGTCATATCCGCCATTGGCGACTCTTTCGAGAAGCTCATCGGCGCTCCGCCGGTCGCTCCCGCTCTGTCCAACATAATCATGTTTTCCAGAATAATTTCCGTACGATATCGCTTTACCCCGTCTTGTCCCTCCCAATCACGCGTTTGCAGACGACCTTCTAAAAAAACCTTACTGCCTTTTTTTAAATATTGAGCGCAAATTTCCGCTAATTTTCTCCAGGCTACAACATTGTGATATTCCACTTTTTCTTGTTTCTGACCGTTTGCGTCATTCCACACAAAATTGGTTGCTACAGAAAAAGATGTTACGGAAGAACCTTGCGGAGTCATGCGAGACTCTGGATCTTGAGTCAATCGTCCGATAATCGTCGCGCGATTTAAGTCCATATTTTTATTAGCTTTTAGCTTTAAGCAATAAGCGATAAGCTTATTTTTAAAACTGGGTTATGTTTTTTTAAAATTATAATTATTCTTGTTGAATCCAATGATATTTTCCGTTTTTATAATATATTATACCACCACCACAGGCTTCTTCTATATGAAGATAAATCCCATCGTTTTTTAATGTTATTTTATCCTCTT
>JAKQLT010000186.1 GCA_029567025.1 Candidatus Omnitrophota bacterium
AAGGGTTGTTTTTCCTGTTCCCGTCGGGCCAACAATAGCGACAAGCTCTCCCTTTTTAATTTCTAAATTAATATTTTTAAGGATCAGCCCGTCTTCATGATAATAATGAAAATCCACATCTTTAATCGCAATCCCTTTTTGCATTTCTTTTAAAACAATCGGATGAGGATTTTCTTTAATAGTCACTTCCGCATCTAAAACTTCATAAATACGCGTATTAGCGGCTAAAGCTTGTTGTGTTAAAGCATTGACATTGCCCAATTTCTTAATTGGGCTAATAATAGACATAACCGCCCC
This sequence comes from Candidatus Omnitrophota bacterium, assembly GCA_029567025.1. Classification (GTDB taxonomy): domain Bacteria; phylum Omnitrophota; class Gorgyraeia; order Zapsychrales; family Zapsychraceae; genus JADFXT01. Next base: position 298 of record JAKQLT010000186.1, read on the forward strand.
AAAAAATAAAATAAAAACACCGAAAGACAACTCGCCTTGCATCAACCGGCCACCAAACCAATATACCAAAACAACACCTAACCCTGCTCCAATAAGTTCTGTTAAAGGAGAAACAAGAGATAATCGCTTAATGGATTTCATGCGTAATTTATAATAATCAAAATTTTTTGCTTTAAATCTTTTTGTTTCATAATCTTCAGTACAAAAAGCCCGCACTAATTTAACTCCGGAAATCGTCTCTAATAATAAAGTATTAATATCAGCCATTTTTTCCTGTGTCCCTTTTGAAATTTTTCTAAGCTTTCGCCCTATTTGAGCCATAGGCCAAGAGATCAAAGGAAAAACAACTAAAATAACAAACGACGAATGAGGGTCAATAAGAAAAGCCGTAATAATACATAAAATAATAACGAATGTTTGACGAAAAAGATCAATAACTCCGTAAGAAACAGCATTCTCAACAACTCCTGTATCAAAAGTAATTCGCGAGATAAGCTCTCCCGTCCTTTTTTCGCTAAAATAGTCTAAAGAAAGATTTTGAATTTTCATATAAAGACGCTCGCGAATATCAGCCATAATCCTTTGAGACACATCATTCATCAAATATTGGGAAAGAAAAATAGCAATATTTTTCACAATCATCATAATAATAAAACCGATTAAAAACATAGGGAAAAGCACAACCGGCTCAATAGCGTTTAATCGCGCTACAATATCCGCAATAAATTGAGGCAAGGCAATATTGTTAGGAATAACGATTTGTTTATTATTAAAAATGCGATCGGTCATGGGAACTAACAAGGAAAGCTGAAAAACTTCAAAAAAACTTGAGATAAACATCGTAACCACGGCAAGCGAAAAAAGTTTACGATGCCCTTTGAGAAAACTTAAAAGTTTAAGATAATTCTTCATAAGTGTGAGATGTTACCATATCATTTGACATTTGTCGAGGGATTTGTTATATTTGCCCTATTCTTAATTTTAATAATTATTAATATTTATTTATATTATGCCTAAAATAAAAGTCTTTCTCATTGGTACTGGCCACTTAGGGTCCAAACATCTAAAAACATATCTGGAGCTATCTGATAAAGTTGAAATCTTAGGCCTAACAGACATCAATGAACAAAAAGGAGTGGAGATTTCCAGAAAATATCGCGTCCCTTATTTCAAAAATTATCGCCAATTCCCTAAAGAAACTAATGCGGTAAACATTTGCACGCCAACAATATCGCATTACGAAATCGCAAAATTCTTTCTCAAAAAAAATATCCATACATTTATTGAAAAACCCATAACCACAACAGTGAAACAAGCGAACGAATTAATCAAAATAGCTCAAAAAAACAACCTCAAACTTCAAATAGGCCATATTGAACGTTTTAATTCAGCATTTCAGGCGACTAAACGTTTTATGCGAAATCCTTTATTCATTGAATGTCATCGTCTGAACCATTTTCCTAATCGTTCTTTGGATATCGGCGTTATTCTGGATCTTATGATTCACGATATTGATATTATTCTCGGGCTTGTTCCTTCAAAAATAAAAAATATCGAAGCCACAGGCATTAATGTTTTAACCAATTTAGAAGATATCGCCAGCGTCCGAATCACTTTTCACAATGGATGTGTCTGTAATTTAACAGCGAGCCGCATTTCTGAAGACATCGTGCGTAAAATTCGTATTTTTCAAAAAAATACCTATATTTCTCTTGATTATGTCCAACAAGAAGCCTTCATCTATAAAAAAGAGTCCAATCGTATTTTGAAACACAGTTTACCAATTGAAAAAGAACAGCCTTTAAAACAAGAACTCGCGCATTTTATCGATTGTATTGAAAATAATAAAAATCCTCTTGTGTCAGGAATTGAAGGCCGTGAAGCATTAAAAGTCGCCCTGACCATCACAAAAAAAATATGGGACAACAACACAAACATCTTATAATCGTCGCTGGCGAAGCCAGTGGCGACATGCATGCCGCGCATCTGGTAAAAGCACTAAAACAAAAAGATACTTCTCTTGTTTTTTCTGGGCTCGGCGGAGAAAAAATGCGAGAAGCCGGTGTAGATATTTATTACGACCTTACCCAAATGGCGGTTATCGGATTTTCAGAAGTCCTCAAACACTATAACGCATTAAAAAAAATATTCAATCTCATCCTTCAAAAATGTATTACGCTAAAGCCCTCGGCTGTCATTTTAATCGATTATCCTGGGTTTAATCTTCGTCTCGCGCAAGAATTAAAAAAACATAATATCAAAGTTATTTACTATATCAGCCCTCAAGTCTGGGCATGGAAAAAAAATCGCGTCTTTACTATTAAAAAATGCGTTGATGCGATGCTGGTTTTCTTTCAATTTGAAAAAGATTTCTACGCACGCTACGGCATTCCAGCAAAATTCATTGGAAACCCTTTAATAGATATCGTCAAAGTAACTCGAAAAAAAGAAAACTTTCTTTCTTCGGTTAATTTTGATCCTCACAAATTAACGATAGGACTTCTTCCTGGCTCACGAGATAAAGAAATCCAGAATCTTCTTCCCTTGATGCTTCAAACCGCCCTCTTGTTAGAGAAAAAATTTCAAGGCATTCAATTTCTTCTCTTAAAAGCACCAACAATTAAAAAAGACATCATTAAAAAATATTTAAAAAAATACCATTTAAATATTAAGCTTATTGAGAATAACACTTACAATGGCATTCATGCCAGTGACTTCTGCCTTGTCGCTTCGGGAACCGCGACATTAGAAACAGCTATCTTAGAAAAACCTATCGTTATTATTTATAAAACATCTTTACTGACATGGTTATTAGCAAAACTATTCGTTAAAATCCCTTACATTGGTCTGGTCAATATCGTAGCCCAAAAACGCATTGTCCCAGAATGTATCCAATTTCAGGCGACCCCACAACAAATTTCACAGAAAATAGAAAGCATCCTGAAAGACGACAATAAAATGGCTTTTATGCGCAAAGAGTTGCGCGATGTGCGGCTTTCCTTAGGAGAAAAAAATAGTGCTGAAAAAGCGGCATTAAAAATTCTTAAAGTAATTGCTTAATTTAAATCAATCCCCGTATTATTCTTATTTTCTTCACGAGGAATATCTTTTCTTTCAAATTGTCCACAATCTTCAGGACAATTACATCGATTCTCAAATTGATGGCACACCCCATCGCCACAAGGCAAACAAATCGGAACACTTTGCGAAGAGAATTTCCCCTCGATATCACAACTCCCGTCAAAAAATTCAATACCACACCGTTTAACGAGTCCCGGACAACACTTTAAATCTTGCCCTGCATACGCAAGCCCCCCACAATCGAATTGCTTCTCATCAATTTTCTGATAACAAACGTTTTGTTTCTCGCATCCTTTTAAAATTTGGCAATACACTAAAGGACAATGTTCAACATCAATCATATAACATTCTTTAGGAATACACTCAAAAAAGCAATCCCGATAATGGCCTGAACGACACGCTAACAAACAAATATCTTCAGGGCACTCTTGATGCTCGGCATAATAATTTTTGCAATAATTCTTAAAATCCTGGTCGGAAAAGGAAAGACAAGAAAAAAATAAAAAAAAGGAAAAAATAAAAAAACAAAAAGACGTTTTTTTCATAAAAAATTATTTTAAATAAACATCAATGCGCTCTACTTTTCTATCACGAATATCTTGGGCATACGGCGCGCCAATAACAGAAGAACAAATTTTAACAGGGACTTGTCCCGGATATGTTAAATGTATTTCTGAAATATTTACTTTATCCGATCCAAAAGTATTCTTAGCTTTCGGGTTATGATACACCAATAAAATGTTACTTAAAAAATGACAAACGTAACTATGCGCAGGCAATTCAATTTTCTTCCTTTGATGATCCAACGTTGTCAAGAATACCGTGCTTTTTTGAGAAGTAAATAATTCCGCAGATAAACAAGGGTTAAGAACGCACATTAATGCGCCTTTTTCATCACGAACAAACGGCTTTAATCCGACATTCATTCCCAACCAAATATGGACAAACTCCGCCGTAGAACCAGAAAGGCGCGCCACAAATCCGCGCCCATGCAAATTCTTATCTTCATGCGCGCTACTGACAATAAAAGAAGAATTTTCTAAAATACTACGTCCATAAACTTCGGGCGCAAGAAAAGGAATAAACACATTTTTAAAATTCTCATAAAACTCCTTGGCCATCCCCCGGCGTAAAAGCTCTAACATAAACTTATATTCCATATGAATCCAAACGGACTCATTCTCGAGCCAACCAGACGGAAAAATACGCGTTCGCCCAATCTCTTCTGATTCTGTAGATAAATCTTCATTGACCTTATACATTTTCAACTTTTTATCATAAAGACCGCTGTGTCGCACTTGCCGATACAATTCACAAGCTTTTTGACTATCTTTTTCCACTTTTAACGCATGCACATACCCTTCTAAAAAAAGTGGCAAGGCGTATTTTTTAAATTTTAAAGGACGGACAAAAAGACTACCTCCCTCGCAAGACAAGCGTTCATACTCTATGACTTCATGATAAAAATATGTTCTTAAAAATCCTTTTTCATCAAATGATTTTTCAAAAGCTTTTTCTGTTTTTTCAATGATGTTTTTTAAAAAAATCTTTATTTGCTCAACCGTTAATTTCTTTTCTCGGCCTTCAATGCCATCTAATATTAAAAAGCGATAGTGTTCTTTAAGAGAATTCGATTTTTCCCAATAGGACAAATCATCCTTTTCAGATGCCAACACAACGCTAAGACCTTCAATAAAATAAGCCAATTCCTCAAAAATATTAACTGGATACTGATCGTCTAATGCTAATTCATTAATAGCCTCTAAAAGAAATTCCGCCAATCGCTTCATCTCAAGCGTTTCACAGATAGAAGATCCTAACAATCCCGGAAGCCCATTAAGAGCATCATACCAACTCGGTTTATTAGCTTCCATTTCGACGCCGATTCCGCTGGGGTCTAACGAAGCAACTTTATTCGCCAACAAACATAAAATCTTACTGACCAAGTGAGTGTAATAAACAGGCCCGGCCCCTTTATCAATCCTTAATTTGTTCCCATTGTTCTGATGCGGATGCTCTTTCTTACCGACGGAAGAATATTGCCTGACGCCAGCTTGAGTCAAAATATAACGTTTATCTCGAGGCAAAACATAATGCCCATTATGATAAAAACTAAACGCCTGGCATCCTAATAAAAGATTTTTTAAATCATCGGGGTATAACGACAAATAACTTTCAATAAGATCTAAATTATACGTCCAGTGATCTATCCAGAAACCTTCCCCATGATCCGCCAATTCCTGCTTATGGCATACTTCCAATAAACGGCCCATAAAGTCTTTGGGTTTGACTTTAAGCACAATGTCCTGATCAAAAATACATTTTAATAATTCACCAGGAGAAAATTCTTTCTTGAGGAATTCTTTGATCTTGATCTTATCCGTTTCTTTGAGGCAACGGTCCAAAACAGCTCCAACTTTTTCTTCATCTTCCGCTTTAAATGTCGTCCCTTTGACCACAAGCGGATTATAGCCATCCGCCTGAATCAAATTAAGGAAATTAATCAAATGATGATCTTTCACGTGAGGATTAAACCACGCATCATTACGACGATTCTGATTAACATCACGATAATTTCCATTACCTTGGGAATAAAATGTCGGGGCTACGACAAAAAAATTATAATCACGTTCAGGATCGCCGTGCTTACGGCTATAAACATTAAAAGCCATATAGCCATCACTTGTCTTTAAAGAAATCGGAAGACCTCCCCGTAACACATTATCTAAAAAGGTATGCCCGGCATACGCGTCAAAAATAAAAGAAGAACTCTTCGTAAACGCAAAATCTTTAATTTGATCAATAATGGCCTTATATTCCTTTTCTTTAAGTTCAATAAAATTTTTAGAAGTGATATCTTTTTTAATATCTTTAAGATGCTTTATCGATGTCGTATGGCCAAAAACAGAAACAAGAGTCGCCTGTTTCCGAGGGTTTAACGAAGTTTTAAAATAACTTAATGCGGACGGCGTGCGATTGCTTGTTTCCTGGTGTTCAGGGATTGCAAAAGACGCATCTAAAAACTTTTCCGGAGAAGAAAAGTCATAGGCCTCGCCAAAAACCACGTTTGATTCCACGATACAATCCAAAAATTTCTGCGGCCTCTTGGCATCAAAAGCAAAATAAAAATTACCATCTTTGATATGTTTGACCTGTGGGGTATCCGCGACTTCAACATTAAGCTGATAAAAAGGGGTCTTTTCCTTCCAATGTCTTACTTTAATCCACGCCTCAACGGTCCGGCACATATGTTTTGCCGTCCAATCGCCTAACCCAAAAGGAACAATACGAGGAAGCCCGTCGATAATTTCTAAGGTATATTTTTTTCGTCCGATATTTTCAATCGTTAATTGACGCACTAATCCCGCGTAAGGCTCTTGAGGAATAGTAAAATAATTAACACGAGCGACTAATCCCAAATCTTCATTAACCTCTTCCAAAGACAATCCTTCAGCAGAAACAAACATTTTTTGCATTTTCTTAAAATTCGTTCCTAATAAATTTTTCTGAAACGGTTCCCAATAAAAAATCTTTGTCCCTGATTTTGCTTTAATAAAAGTGCGAAAACCTTGCAAGGGCGTTAATTGATAGGCCTTATTGGCGGGCTGAAATTCTAAAATAGCTTTATCTTTGGATTCAATCCCGAAACTCGAAATCCCCTGTCCGCGATTCACATAAAAAACCCACATCGGGATTCCCCAAAGGCCTGAAATACCAGGGAAAAAATTACTAAACGTCTTACTCTCATTATAATTCTCAATGACAAAACGCACATTTTCATCAAAATAATATTTCACCTGGTCCTGAGTGCTTTTCATTCTCTTCCTTTCCATAAATATTAGTACGGGTTCTTTGCTTTTCGAAATAAATTATAATATCCTGACGTCTTAAGCCACAACACAAGATCAGAATCATTATTATTTGGGCGGATACGTTTTAATTCAAAAACATCTTTATTGAAACGATCTCTCCCACGATTCGTAGCACAAGCCGCCTCATATCCCGCTTGACGGACAAGTTTTTTTATTTCATCGCTAAAACCGCCAATAGGATATGCAAAGTATTTGACAGAAATCCCCAAAAATTCTTCAATGTCTTTTTTACTATCAAAAATTTCTTTTATCTGTTTTTCCACAGAAAGACCGGGCAAATAAGAATGTGTTTGCGTATGTGAGCCAATATCTATTTTTGAAGAAATCATCTCTTGTAGTTGCGGCAAGCTCATTTGTTTTTCTTTTCCAATAAGCCCTGACGGGACAAAAATAGTCGCCGGAAAATTATATTTTTTTAAAACGGCTAACGCGTTTGTATAATTATTTTCTTTGCCATCATCAAAAGTAATTACAACAGATTTTTTCGAAAGAACTTTCCCTTTTTTGATGCTATCTACGAGCGCATCCAAAGAAATAACTTGATAATGATTTTTTTCTAAAAAAGCCATTTGCCGTTCAAAATTCTTTGGTGTTACATAATTCGCCTCATGTCGACTGATATCTTCAATTTCATGATACATTAAAATGGGCACGACATATTTATCTTGAATCCATAAAGAAAATCCTGCGATCAAAAGAACAATAATAAAGAAAAAAACCCTTAATCGTTTTATACATAATTTCATTTATGCTGAAAGTCTTTTTTTAACCAATTCACTGACAACACGATTATCCGCACGGCCAGCGATTTTCTCGCCAACAGCCTTCATGACTTTTCCCATATCTTTTATAGAGCTGGCTTGCGTCTCGGCAATGACCTCTGAAACGATTTTCCGAATCTCATCTTCTGATAATTCTTGAGGCAAATAACTTTTTAATAGATTGAGTTCGAAAGTTTCTTTATCGACTAATTCTTGACGGGAAGCGGCTTTAAATTGTTCAATGGAATCCTGGCGTTGTTTAATTTGTCGTTTAATGACACTAACGACATCTATGTCTTCAACTTTTTCAATACGTTTTTCAATCCGAACATCTTTTATTTTCGCGCGCAAGAAACTTAACGCGGATGATCGTGCAGAGTCCCTGTCCTTCATGGCCTTCACATAATCTTCATAGATTTTATCTTCAAGCATAACGCCTCACTTTTTTTATTTAATATTAATATTACTTTATAATTCTAATATAGTAATCGTTTTGTAACGGGATTTCAATCCTTTTGTGATTTCAATTGCTCTTTTTCTTACTTTAAAATGTTCTGATAAAAAAGCGATTAAAGCATCATTGGCCTTGCCTTCCACGGCTGGCGCGGTTAAATAAATCTTGAACACGCCGTTTTCTTCTTTCATAAACTCTTTTTTAGCCTTTGGAATAACTTTAATATCGATTATTTTCATGGCAACAAAAGCTGCGACTGATTTTTTTTAAGCCATTGACGGCATTCTTGATACTGTGGATACACGGTTTCAACTTTTTTCCAAAACGCACGCGAATGATTCGGGATCAATAAATGGCACAACTCATGAACAATCACATAATCAATAACATTCATCGGCGCTAAAATGATAAGCCAATTCAAACGAATAATCTTCTTATGATAATCACAAATCCCCCATAATCGTTTTTGCGTCTTAATCGCGATCTTTTGGGGTTCCACTCTTAAAATACGCGTATAATGGAACAATCGTCCTCCTAAAATTTCTTCCGCTTGCTTTCGATACCACTCGCTTAATGTCTCTTTAATCTTTTTTTGTCTTTCTTGTAAAGAAAGGTCCGTTGGGATAAAAACACGCCATAAGATTCCGTCAAAATAAATGCGCGATTGTTTTATTTGTTCTTCATAAATATAAAGACGACATTTTTTCCCTAAAAATAAAAACGCTTCCCCATCTTCATATTTTCTAATACAATTTTCTTGATTCCTTTTTTTAATTTCTTCTTTCTTCTTAAAAATCCAATGACTTTTTTTATTTAAAAAAGACAGGATTTCTTTTTCTTTTAAAGAAAAAGGCGCCGCAACAAAAACCTGTCCATCCTGCTTGATTTCAATAGCAAGGGTTCGTCGCTCTGATCGTTTTAAAACAAAAGAAATAGGACCTAATCTGGTCGAAAACTCCTGAACAGCTTCTAACATTTGTTTGGGATATCCCAACACGTTTTAAGGTAGGATTTTTCTGAAAAGGATAAAAAACGGATCTTTTATTTCTTAAAAAAATCCACATCAATTGTTACTTTGCGCCCTTTATTAAGCTCGCTCTTGATGTCTTTTGTGTTTAACGCGTTGTATTCATCCATATCGACTTTAACAATATTTCCATCTTTCATGAAATATCCTTTATTGCCTAACATGGATTTTAAACGATCGCGTTCTTTTAAAGCCGCTGTTCTGGCTTTAGCCGCTTCTTCTTTAAAAGATTTTATCTTGGCTTTAACTAATTTCATCCTTTCGCGAAAAACAGTCATGAGCTCGCGGCCTTCATCAATATTTTTGACATTGCCGGCATAATAACTCAATTGGTCTTGAAGAATTTTCATTTCAGCGTTAATCTGAACATTTTTCTCTTCTAACCCAATAATGGTCTGGCTATATTTATCATTTAAAGCTTTCATCTTATTAAAATCTTCTCCTAATTTAATCTTTTCAAGCTTGACCTGGTCCAAAAGAACTTGGGTTTCTTTTAAGGCATCCTTCGTTTCTTCTAAATCAAATCTCGCGTCAAATAATAAATCTTTTGTCGTCGCTAATTCGATCTTTGTAGAATCTAACTCTGCTTTTGTTTCTTGATAAATTTTAACATAACCCCGAGTCAAAGAAGATTGTTTATCGGAAACAGCCAGCATTTTATTAGTTGTGAAAGAAATATCTTTATAGACCTTCGCTCCTAACCATACCGTATAAATCATAAGACCGATCAACGCGATGATTAAAGAAACATTTAATATGCTTCTGGCTTTACGTAAGCTGTTTAAGCGCTGAAGTCCTGATTGAACTTTTTGATGCAATTTCGAAAGAGCGCTTTCGGAAGGATTAATAAACTCTACCCCACATAAATAACGATCTTTCGCAAAAGGTTTTTGACGATACCAGACTAAACGGCCAACATCCGGAAGAAAATCTATTTTTCCATTATTGGCTTGAAAATTGAAAACAGCATCATCTTTCGGAATAAAATTCGAATCCGCTTCCATTAACATCCCAGAAGTGCTGATATTACGGATCCGGGCTTCTCCTTTAGAAGTATCATCTTTAAAAAACCATGAAATACGGCTGTTTTCTTTAACGCGTGGGCTCCTTCTCGATTCCTGAAGGTTTTTTTCTAAATTTTCGGTAATAATAGCGCACCCCCTGATAAAAAATATGAATTTAACGTTTTTTTTGGTTGGTGATTATAGTATATATAAATTTATTTTAAAAAACAAGAAAAAATCAATAAAATAAAAAATATTTAACGAGCACTCAACTACTTGCTACAAAAGAAGTTATATAAATTATAAAAAATATTTTATAAAAAAATAACTGTTTTTATTTAAAAATCGCGTCTAAGACATTATTAATAATCATCTTCTTTGAATCTTTGACATTAGAAGCGTCATTATTTTCTTCATTCTGATTTTGATTTTTGTCCTCTTGCCCTAAAGATCCGTCTTCAACTTTTAATGCCTTAAAAATAACATTTTTTAATTCCTCTTTAGCCCCTGTTGTAATCATTTTTTTCCCTAACTTCGCAAGATCAGGATAAACCATCATTTTAGCAATTGGCCCTTGATAAGAAACAAGCGGAATATGAATCTTTCTATCTTCCTCTAATAAATAAGACAATGGTTCTACAGCAGAGGCCATATGCTGGGACAAATTCTCACTTATAAAACATTCAAAATCAAATTGAGCGCTCTGATCAAATCCTATGCTCCCATTAGCTTTTAAAACAAAATCATCCGCATCCACCATAAGCGGTATTAGCGATATTTTCCCATTTTGCAGTTCAACACGAGCGTCGATCTTTTTAAAAATAGTATCTTTCCGAATAAGTTTATTTTTATATTCTTGCGGTAATTGAGCTTCTATCTTCTGCGATAAATCAGGAATAATCGAAATCTTATCTAAAATAAAACGTAACAGATTGAAATCAACTAACCTTGTTTCTTGGGTCTGTGCCATGCCTTGAGCTTTCAAAGAATTTAAGGATTCCTCGGCAAATCCTTGTCCTTGACCTTTTAAAGTCGCGCTAATTCTTCCGTCTAATTTAACAGGCAACTGATACGGCTCCAATAATTCAAAGATCTCAATCGCATCAGCATCAATATCAAAAAAATATTCTTGCGCCTTCATATAATCACGAATACGACTGATTGCTTTAATACTTCCTGAACCTAAATTCATAAAAAATTCTTTCAAATGAATATCTGTTTCTGTTATTTCAACTTTCGCTCTTATACGCTCTAATGGTAATCCTAAAGGCGTAATCAATATTTTACCATCTTTAAGTTCCCCTAACGACGATAAAACCACAAGCCCTTGGGTTCCAGCGACCAATTGAGGAATCTGAAAAACTATTTTTCCCGCTAAACTCCTTTCAATAGGAATGCCGGCCATAGGTGAAATACTTTTTTTCATCTCTTCTAAAGAAAAAGTCGATAAATCTGTTTCTACCATAGCGTCATCAAACCGTACATGTGTCGTTTTAAGATCCAATTGGGCTTGAGATTGAAAAAAAACATTTTTTTGAGCGCTGAAAAGGGCCAAAGAAGATTTTATTTTAAAGGGTTTATCTAAAAAGAAATCCTTGATTTCAAGATCAAATTTTTCAATATTGATTTTTAATGCGGGCGAAAAATTTTCATCAACAAAAGAAATAGCCCCTTGAGATACATGAATGGTTTTTATCGTAAACGTTGGTAAAGGAATCGCAAGACTCGCTTTTCCCACAGCGATATCGTCAGAAATATTTTGTTTAAAAGTCTTTATATTTTCTTGCGATTGGGCGATCGTGGGCTCTATCATTTTTTTCCTGACTACAACGACCTGCGGAGATACAACATTCACGCGCGAAACAACAATTTGTCTGGTCTTTAAAAATGACATTACTTCGATATCCAACAAAACCTCATCAATCTTAATATCATATTGCGCGACAAGGTCTTTTGCTTCGATAAGTTCTAAAGATTTCACTGCTAAGGCAACTCCTTGATGAAAAGAAAAGCGCAAAGATAACTCCCCTAAAGAAACTTCCTTTTGTGTTGCCTGCTGTATCGCCTCAACAATCTGGGGCTTAAATTTATTGATATCAAATGTTTTTACAAAAACAACTAAAGCGATGAAAAAAATGATCAATAAAGCACACAAAGAAACAAAAATAGTCTTTAATATTTTCATAAAAATCCTGTCTCCTTTAAATGTTGATTCCTAATGATTATGGATATTATCGAGGGCGTTCCACAGAAACAGCATCCAACGCCTCGTCCACAATATTTCTTGTTGGCGCGGCTGACGACGGGGAATATGTTTGCGGATATTGTAAACTTTCGGCAGAAACCTTCTTAAAAATATCCTTCAAATAACTTCTTGTCTTTTTATAATCAGCGGCCATTGTCTCTATTTCTTGAAACATATGCCCCGCGTAACGATACGAACCTTGTCGGTATAATTTTTCTGCCGTTTGATACAATCCCTCGAGACGCTCAGAAAAATTCTTACGAATTTGTTCACGTTCTTGTTCCAATTGTTTTTGACGCTCTTTAACCATTCTGGCGATCTCATCGCGTTTCTGTTTCTCTTCTAACCGACGAGTTTCTAAAACTTCCTCGCGTTCCTTTTTTTCTTTCTGTTCTTTTTCTAAAGCAATGCGTTTTTGGTCCCGAAGCGCTTCAACATATTTTTTTGCGATACGTTCTTCCTGATCCCGCTTAAGAACATCCTCTTGTGGCTTTTTCTTCTGCGGGGCACGTGAGGGCACGTCAGAAGATTCTTCCTCTTTTAAAATATTTTTTTGTTCTTGCATTTTTTTCTCTTTTAATAATCGCTCCTCTTCCAAACGAATTTCTTTTTCTAACTTTTCTAATTCTTTTTTCTTTTCACGATTGATTTTATCTAAATAAGGCTTCTCCAAACGCGCCTTCTTTTCCTGCTCTTGATCTATCGATTTTTTAACACGATCAAGTTCTTTTTGAATTTTAAGCTTCATCGATTGCACATAATCCTCTGGCAAATCATTTTTAAGAAGCATCTCATCAAACTGTTTTAATTTTTCTTGTGCTTGTTTATCTTGCGATTTATAGGCGGCAACAACTTCAGTATAATAGGATTCAACATCTTTTTTAGCATTTTTCAAATTTTCTTTCTTCCTTAAAAGATCTCGGGCTTCTTTTTCTTTCTGTTGGCGCTGCTTCTGAACAACAACCAATTCATTTGACTTTTTCAAATATTCTTTCGTCTTTTTATAATCAGGATTCATTTTTTCTAACTCTGTGAAAACAAAAATCGCCTTTTCATATTCTTGAACTTTATAAAAACTTAAGGCTTCTTGATAAAGAACTTCTACATCTTTTTCTTCAAATATTACCTCGGGGACATTTTTTTGTTCTTGAGAGAACTCTTTGGTTTTTTGTTCTTTAAAATCTAAATCTTCTGCTTTAGCGGGATCGGACTTTTGTTTATCTTTAAACTTTCCCTCTTGTTCTTTTTTACGTCTTTCTTCTGCTAAAAGTCTTTTTTCACATTCTGCTAAATAATTCCTAGCGGATTTATATTCCGCATCTATTTTAAAGACCGCTTCGAATTTTTCTTTTGCGACCGGATAATCCTGATAACGATAGGCCTGTAAAGCTTCTCTATAAAGCGTTTCGATTTCTTGCGTTTTTTCTTGTGTTTTTTCAGACGATCTTTTTTCTTGAGAAACGACCTCTTGTTTTATAAGCTGCTCCTCGCATTTGACAATATAATTAGAAGCCGATTTATATCCCGGATACATACCTTCCGCCGCGACAAATTTCGCTCTTGCCTCTTCAAAAAGACCTTGTTGATAAAGTTTCACACCTTCCTGAAACAAAATGCCGGCCTCACGAGATAATTCTTTTTTCAATTCTTCTCGACGTGACAGCTCTTCTTTTTTTCTTTGTTTACGCGCCTTGGCAAAGCCTTCCTCTTGTTTACGTTCCAAATTTCTTTGTTTCTTTAAATATTGCTCATATTCTTTCTTAACACGTTCTTTTTCTAATTCTTCTTTATATCGTTGATACTCATACGTTTCGACGACAGAAGGTTTGGCCTCCGCAGACGCTTTATCCTGCGCATCTGCTATCTTAATAGATTCACCTAATTTTTCTTTTTCTTTTAAATCTTTTTGTTCGTCATTTTTTTCTTTCTCTAATAATGGCTTATTTTTTTCCGAATCCTGCCTTTTCTTCAGCTCTAACTGTTTCTTTTGCTCTTGTTCTATTTTTAAAGCGGCTTCAAGCTCTTTTTGTTTTTGCAACGCTAAACGTTCTTGTGCTCCTTTGGCCAAACGCTCTTTTTTCTTTTCTTCGTTCAATCGCGCCTGTATTTCTTTTTTTCTTTGTTTTTCTTGTTGCAAAAACTTTTTTCTTAACTCCGCTAAGGCCTGTCGTTCGCGTTGAATCTCTTTTTGATATTGTTCTTTGGCCTGGCCTTTTAAAGAATCCATCTGTTTCTCTTTAGCCCTTAGCATCGCTAAGCGCTGTTCAATGCCTATTTCCCAACTTTCTTTTTTGGCTTCTACTTCCTTACGCAATTTTTGTTCTCTGTTTACGGACTCTTTTCTTTTTTCTGTAACGCCTAAAACATCTTCTTTTTTATCTTTTTGATATTGCTGTTCTAATTTGCGATCAATAACCCTTAAATAACTTTCTGTATTGCGATAGCGCGCAATAAGAAGCTGAACTTCTTGAAATCGTGCTTTGGCTTGCTGGTAAGCCCCTCGCTTATAAATCCCAACAGCACTGCGATAAATTTCCTCAGCCTCATCAGTTAAATCATAACAGGAAGGCGGTGCCGCACATACCTGCGCTTGAATCTGCGGAATTATTTTTTCAACCCTTTCGGATTCCACGATGCCCAAACATCGCTCCATACAATCATGCACGCAGGCATCCAAACAATGATTTTGTTTTGCCTGTTGCGCTTCGATTTTCTCGTCAATCAATTTTAAAAATTTGACTGTCTCTTTATATCCAACCTCAAGGGCTTGAACTTCTAAAAACTTGTCTTTTGCCTGGGCATATTTTTTATTTTTGTAATACCGCATCGCTGTTTGATAAATCTCTTCTGCCTGCGTTTGTTGTTTTTCTCTTTTTTGTTGTTGCCCTTGTTCAATAATTTTTTCATCAATAAGATTCAAATAACTTCTCGTATCCTTATAATTTTCTTCATACGACTGAACCTCAACAAACTTATTTTTTGCCTCTTCAAAACGATTTCTTTGAAATAATTTTAAGCCCTGCTGATAATATTGTTCGGCCTTCTTCGAAAAAACATCCCGAGCTTTTTGTTCCTTCTTTTCCTTGAGACGCTCGCTATCCTCTTGGGCCTTAGCTATTTTTTCGTTTAAAGCAGAATTCTCTTCTAATTCCTTTATTTTTTTCGCACTCTGGGCTAAATATCTCGCCGTAGATTTATAACCCCATTTTAAACGATTCACATCTTCAAATTTTTCTAACGCTATTTTATAGTCTTTCTTATTAAAATTTCTGACCGCTTCTTGATAAATAGCTTCTATGTCTTCTATGTTTTTTTCCTCTAAAATAATTTCTTTTTTTGTCAAAACAGCTGCGACAGGCCCTGTAACTTCTGAAAATTGTTTTGCTTCGATGGGACTCATTCTTTTCTTTGAAGAAGGGCCTATTTTATCTCCTAAAGATAATTCATCATCAATCAAACTTAAATATTTTAAAGTATCTTTATATTCCGGATAAAGCGCCTCAACCTGAATAAATTTTCTTTGAGCTTCAACCAATTTTTTATTCTTATAAAAATGAAGGGCTTCTTGATATTTCATTTCCGCTTCTTGAGACATTTTTTGCCGTCTTTCCTCAATCGCTTTTTTAACGGCTTCATCCTCTTCGGAAGAAATATCCGCCTTTCTTCTGCGAACCGCATCCCAGACATCTTCCGTCGGGGCATTCTCAACTATCTTTCGCTCTAAAAATTTCAAATAACGCGTTGTGAATTTATAATTGGGATAAAAACTCTCTAATTCAAGAAATTTTTCTTTGGCCTGGAAATACAAATTGCTGTCATATAACGCCAACGCGGAACGGTAAAGAATTTCAGCCTGTTTCTTGAGGCTTTCTTCTTTTTCCTGACGAGTCAATTCTTGGGCTCTTTCTCGACGGGCTTGAGATAAACGCTCGCTGTCTCGTTTCTGACGAGATTCTTCTTCCGCGCGTCTTTTTTCCAAGATAAGATTTTGCTCTTCTTTACGGCGCTCTGCTTGAAATTGCGCATCAATCTTCTTTAAATAATTCTTAGAAAGCTTATAGCTCGGATACAATTTTTCTAACTGAAGAAATTTCTCTTGTGACTGCGCATACAATCCATGATCAAAAAGAGAAACCGCTGTTTTATAAATCAACTCGGCTTCTTTTTGGAGCCGTTCTATTTCAGATTTTTGATCTTGTTGAAATCGCCTGCGTTGTTCTTCTGCAATACGCTCTTTTTCCAATCGCTCTTGCTTCATCTGAAGCTCAAAAATCTTTTGTTTTTT
>JAKQLT010000201.1 GCA_029567025.1 Candidatus Omnitrophota bacterium
AATCGAATTTAGGGCATAATGTCGCTATTATTATTGATGAAGCGCAAAATTTAAAGCCGCAACAGCTCGAACAAATCCGCTTATTATCCAATTTAGAAACTGAAAAAGAGAAATTACTTCAAATTATCCTTGTTGGGCAACCGGAATTGGTGAATAAATTAAAATTGCCTTCATTGACACAGCTTGATCAACGTGTGAGCGTTCGTTATCACATTATGCCGCTCAAACAGAATGAAATCGCGGATTATATTAACCACCGCTTAAAGATTGCGAGCGGAACAAACAATCCCAATCCTATCTGCCAATTTAAAGATGATGCTATCGAAAAAATTTATAAAGAAACTCAAGGAATCCCAAGAAAAATTAATATTTTATGCGACCGCGTACTCTTAGCGGGATACACCAAAGAAATACGCACATTTGATAAAAATCTTATTGAAGAATGTATCGCCGATTTATATTCAGTAAAATAAACCATTGACACGGGCCGCTCAGGTTCGTAACGGGATTAAAAAAGGATTTTAAAATATGAGTTTTATTCACGACGCGCTTAAAAAAACACAAAAAAATCTTCAAAATACTGAGAAAAAATCACAGCCGATGGTAGAACCCATAGCCATCAGCGGAATAAACCAAGAATCTCTTCAAGAAACAAAAAAAAGCCCGCAACCAAGATTAAGAAAAAATATTCTTTTGCGGTGGTTAATGCTCGTTATTATCATTTTTATTGTTAATAACCTTTATATCCTGCCGAAACAAAAAATATTACTGCAAAAAAAGATATTCTTCCCAAAAACTATGCCTGTTGCCTCTAATTCTTTATCGCAACAAACAACGCCTGCGCCTTTATTAACCTTATCTGGCATTATGATGATAGACAATCAGTATGTCGCTCTTATCAATAATGAAATTCATCATGCGGGAGATATTATCCATAACGGAAAAATCATTGAAATTACTTTGGAAAAAGTGCTGATTGAATTAAACGGCGAGAAAATCACGCTTACAGTCGGGCAAAAATACTAAATAGCTGAAACCATTTTTTGATGCGGGTTTTCTGTTATTCCTAAAAACATCGGTAAATTTTGAAGTGGCTGAATATGAATAATAACCGGCATAAAACCATCGGCATTCTTTAATTGTTCCATTTGCTGTTCTTGGCAAAAGTATATAAAATATAATTTATATATTTGTAAGACGTTAGGAAGGTTTTTAGGAAAGCGTTTTCTTCGAATATACTCACATTAAACCTTACCATGGGAAAAATAGTAAAATAAATATTCCCAAGGAAAGGGGCTTCGTTGACTCATAATTACCTTACTGAAAATAATAACAGGAGGAATATATTATGAGCCCAC
>JAKQLT010000225.1 GCA_029567025.1 Candidatus Omnitrophota bacterium
CCCCGTATTTCTGGACAATAATCGGTTTCATTTTTTCTTCTGTTCTCCTTTAAGATGTTTTGGTAAAAAAAGCCATTAGCTCTTCTCCGCTATTAAAACACAATTGACTTTCTTTAGCGGTTTTTTCGTTAAAGACAGGGATTTGATCTGGAATAATGTTCTTTCCGAAAACAATAAATCCAACGGGTTCGTCGGTATGCGTACGGAGTTTGATTGGCGTTGGATGATCCGGAGAAACTAAAATTCGCACAGCGTCATTGTTTTTGAAATGCTCTATGATAGTCCCCACAATTTCTTTATCAATGCGTTCAATGCAATTGATTTTCGCTTTAATGTCTCCATTATGTCCGGCTTCATCAGGGGCTTCAATATGAATAAAAACAAAATCGTGTTTTTTTAGAGCTTTCAGGGCGTATTGGCCTTTTCCTAAATAATTTGTGTCATAATATCCCGTTATACCTGGAACGGAAATAACCTCAAATCCGATTAATTTTCCTAATCCATTGACGAGATCTACCGCCGATATAATAGATCCTTGAAGCTGATATTTTTCTGAAAACAATGGCATTTGAGGCCGTTGGCCTTGGCTCCATAGCCAAATCATCGTTGCGGGATTTTCTTTGAGATCAACCCGGACTTGATTGATGGGATGATCTTTAAAAATTTGTCGTGAGCGCTCCATTAGATCAAGAATTTTTTCAGACTTTGTTGCTTTCGGGAGATATTTTTTTATAGGTTTTCCTAGAATATCGTGTGGTGCGGTAGTTGTCATTTTAAGATATTCTTTGGCTTCAGGATCTTTAATGATAAGGATATGCCGATAACTTTTTCCCGGATAAAATTTAATGCCAGGTTCTTTTATTTTTTTATTTAATTCTTCAATAAGGATTTTGGCTTCTTCATTTTTAATATGTCCTGCGCTGTAGTCTGCCATTTTCTCATCTTCAATAGTTACAAGATTACAGCGAAACGCGACTTCATCATTTTCAATAGGGATATTCATATTGGCCGCTTCTAAAGGTGCGCGGCCATAGAGATATTTTTTAGGGTCATAACCTAATAAAGACATATTCGCGACATCAGATCCGGGAATCATTCCCTGGGGAACTGTGCGCACAGTCCCTACAGCCCCATGTTTTGCTAAATAATTCATATTGGGAATTTTGGCAATTTCAAGAGGCGTTTTTCCTCCTAATTCTTCAAGAGGATGATCTGCCATTCCATCTGGGACTATGACAATATATTTCATAGAAAATTCGGAATCGTTGTGATTAACTTTTTTGATAAAATGTTTTTACTTTTTGATTCTGATAAAATTTCTCCGTTTTTATTTACAATATAGGCCGAATATTTATTATGGTTTAAGGTATTGACAACCATTAAATCACAATTCGCCTTTGTGAACAACTTTTGTGTGAGATTTTTTATTCCTTTTTTATATACCCTTGATTCTAATTTAAATCCGACTAAAAATATTTTTTTCCTGGTTTTCTTGATACTATGAATTATTTTTTTTGTCGGTGTTAATTTTAGCGTTAAAGATTTTAATTGCGAACTTATTTTTATTTTTTGAGGATTTTTTATTTTGTAATCCGAAACGGCCGCCAAATGAATAACGACATCAAAAGGATTTCTTAATTGTTTTTTTAAAAGTTCAAAAAGTTCGTCATAATATTTAAATTTAATAATTTTTATTTTTTGTGATTTTAAAGGTGTTTCTACGGGTCCTTCTAATAATGTGACGTGCGCGCCTTTTTTAACGCAATCTTGAGCGATTCTTTGACCGAGGATGCCTGTAGAAATATTGCTGATAACGCGCACGCTATCTAAGGCTACCCAGGTTGGTCCGCAGGTTATTAAAATTTTTTTATTTTTTAAAGAGCGAAGCATCATTAAAATCCAATATGCTTAAGGATTATTTTTAAATCCGCATCAAGGACTGTGGGCTTTACAAGGTTTTTGATCGCGATGTCGGGATCTTTAAGCCCATGCCCTGTTAAAGTGCAAACGACTTTAGCCCCGGCGTGTTTTTTAAAATAACCTCTATCGGTTAGTTTTAATAGTCCCGCCACGGATGCGGCAGAGGCAGGCTCTACAAAAACACCGTCGTGTCGCGCTAAAAGATGATAGGCGTTTAAAATCTCTTCATCTGTAACCATATCAATAATGCCTCCTGACTCATCACGAGCGGCTTCCGCTTGTTTCCAGCTTGCGGGATTTCCAATCCGAATAGCTGTTGCGATCGTTTCAGGTTTTTCAATAATTTTTTTGTGCACAATAGGAGCTGATCCTGCGGCCTGGAATCCGAGCATTTTAGGTAATTGTGTTGTTTTCCCCGATTGGAGATATTCTTTATATCCTTTCCAATAGGCTGTAATATTCCCTGCATTGCCAACGGGAATACAATGAAATTCCGGTGCATCGCCTAAGACATAACAAATTTCAAAAGAAGCGGTTTTTTGCCCTTCAATACGATACGGATTGAGAGAATTCACAAGTGCGATAGGATAGTCTTCAGTAATTTTTTTGACAAAATGAAGGGCTTCATCAAAGTTTCCTTTTAAGGCAATGACTTGCGCGTTATGGATCATGGCCTGGGCTAATTTTCCTAATGCTAT
>JAKQLT010000026.1 GCA_029567025.1 Candidatus Omnitrophota bacterium
CGTCGATGAAATGGTTAAATATGTTTTACGTGCTGGCGAAACAGCGGTTAAAACCATGGCGCTTTTGGATCAGGCGAATACATCGAATTATGGAAATCCGGAAATCACAAAAGTGAATATCGGCGTGCGTAAAAATCCAGGCATTCTTATTTCCGGCCATGATTTAAAAGATATGCAGGAGCTTTTAGAACAAACACAAGGCACCGGTGTTGATGTTTATACGCACAGCGAAATGCTTCCGGCAAATTATTATCCGTCGTTTAAAAAATATGACAATTTCGTCGGGAATTATGGAAGCTCTTGGTGGAAACAGAATGAAGATTTTGAAACATTTAACGGACCGATTTTGATGACGACAAACTGTATTATTCCGGTGAAAGATTCTTATAAAAACAGGATTTTTACAACTGGTATGGCTGGTTATCCGGGCGTTAAACATATTGCCGATAGAAAAGAAAACGGAAAAAAAGATTTTTCCGAGATTATAAAGTTAGCCAAAACATGTCCGCCGCCCAAACAAATTGAAGAAGGAGAGATCGTTGGCGGATTCGCGCATCATCAAGTTTTAGCTTTGGCTGATAAAGTGGTGGCGGCTGTTAAAAGCGGCGCGATCAAACGATTTGTGGTTATGGCCGGATGCGATGGGCGACATAAAACACGCAGTTATTTTACAGATGTGGCCGAAGCTTTACCCAAAGACACGATTATTTTAACAGCCGGGTGCGCGAAATATCGTTACAATAAATTAAAATTAGGCGATATTGGTGGCATTCCTCGCGTTCTGGATGCCGGACAATGTAATGATTCGTATTCGCTGGCGGTTATCGCGATCAAACTCAAAGAAGTTTTTGGGTTTAAAGATATTAATGAGCTTCCGTTATCTTTTGATATCGCCTGGTATGAACAAAAAGCGGTGGCAGTATTATTAGGGCTTTTATCCTTGGGGGTAAAAGGGATTCATTTAGGCCCGACATTGCCGGCATTTTTATCGCCGAACGTGGTTAAGGTTTTAGTTGAAAACTTTAATATCAAGCCTATTGGCGATGTAAAATCCGATGTGGAAGCCATAATGGCAGGAAAATAAAAAAACACCACCTCACCTCGGGGGTGAGGAATTGGTCCTAAGAGAGATTCCTGCATCCGCAGGAATGACAGAGCGGGATATTTGTTATGAATGTCGTTGTTATAGGTGCTTCAGATAAACCTGATCGTTATTCTTATAAAGCCATTATGCTCCTTCAACAGAAGGGGCATACGGTTTTTGCCGTCCATCCGCGTATTCAAAAAATTCATGATCTTAATGTTTTTCCTTCCCTAAAAGATATAACAGAAAAAATTGATACTATCACATTATATGTTGGTGCGGATATTTCTTCACAAATGGCACAAGATATTATTCAGGCAAAACCTCGACGCATTATTTTTAATCCCGGCGCGGAAAATCATTCGTTGGAAGAACAAGCGCAAGCCCTTGGCATTAAAACTATTTTGGCTTGCACATTAGTTTTATTGACAACAGGACAATTTTAAGAAAGGTCTTGCATAGAAGATCTTGACAGGTTTTATATTAAATGTTAGATTAAACTAACAATATAAGATTCTTCTAACAATAAAGGGAGTAGACATGGCGCAAAAGCAAGACAAGGTTGAATTGACGTCTAATATGGAAGATTATTTAGAGTCCATTTTAGCTCTTCAAAAAGAAAAAGGCGTTGTGCGCGTTAAAGATA
>JAKQLT010000003.1 GCA_029567025.1 Candidatus Omnitrophota bacterium
CTTATATAAAATCCCCCTTGCAGGATGGGGTGCTACAATAATAAAGGTATGTTGTTCCCAATCGCAGATGCGAAGGGTGTGTTCTCCCCATGCGGGGTGTGGTTCGGTCATAAGACCTAAAAAAATTACTAATTATAAGTATATTACTTTATTTTTTTGATGATATTGCGAAAGGATGACATTTTTTTTCGTTTTTTCGGTTTTATGAAAATGTGAAATTTTTTTTACGCATTTGTAAAAAAACAATATCCTGCCAGATGATAAATTTTAAAAAGAGGGATAATGGAGGACACCAAACGACCGTAAGCATGTCAAAAAAATTAAAGTAATATAAGTTAAGTGTTAATAGTAAAATTGCTAAAAAATATATTCAATCGAGCAGACGCTTCTCTCCTTTTATTTGGCATAACAGGGATGTGTTTCTTTGCTTCTCTTTATGTCGTCGATATCTGCAAAAGTTTCAATGGCGATGCCCGCATATGGTGGACCAACTCTAAAATGAAGCTCTCCATGGAGGATGTGTCAGACAAGGTTGAAGTTTATCTCGACAACAAACCGCTGCAGAAAAAGCTTGCCGATAGAAGCCTGATCTTAGCTGATAGTGACGGCTCTTATCGCCTGGTATCCGCAAAAGATATAAAATTCCGGATCAACAACTGGCCTTCCGTAAGGGCAGACAGGCTGATGGCGGCCGCGGTCACCGGCGTATTTGTCGGGGCGTCCGTCGCGTTATTTATAATTGGAATCATACGAATACGTCGAAACCAAAAGAAGGAGAACGGTGAAATTATTGAACCAAATTAACAGGCATATCATCATTGCAAGATAGCAACGCCACCGCTCAAAAAAGTAATACCTTTTAACAAAATAATTAAATAATAGGGGGTTATCATGGAAAACAAAAAAACGGTTTTTGGCATAATTCAGGGCATTAACGAAAAGGACAGGATTCATCTGAACGGATTCATTGACGATTGCTTAAGAAGAGACAAACAAATTAAACAAAGCTATGCAGAATTTCAGAAACATCAGCAACAACTCCAATTGGGCGAATCCCTTGAAAAACTAAAAAGGGTTATAGAAGAAAGGAAAGCAAGGGAAGAAATAAGGAGGGTATCATAATGGTATTATACGATCTCACCAACGCAAAAATAGGAAAAAAATTAGGAATCAGCTTTTCAGTTTGTATCATTTCTATACTGATTATGTGCTGCCTGGTTACTGTTAACTTTTTTGTTTTCAAACACAAACTGGATGAAATTTATAACAAAAATATCGTAATTGTTGAAAACACAAATGTTATGTCCTCACGCATAAACTGGCTCATGAGAATGTTCGGGATCATGCCTTTTTTACCACCGGAATCATACGAAGCGACAAAAGGAAAGGTCCCGCCTCTCAGGAAGGAATACGCCGATGCATTAAATGTAATAAAAAAACTTGACACATCCAGCGAAAGCAAAAAAAGGTTAGAAAATTTATTAGGCCAGATAAAAAATGCAAGCGAGAAAAATAACAAATTGATGCAGTTAGTAGATAATGGCTTAAACGGTGAAGCGCAAACCTTATATATTAAAGAGGTTAGCCCGGAAGTAGACAATATATTAAAAGAAATAGATAACTTTGTGCTGTATCAGAAGCAACAAACAGCACAAAATCTTGGCAATTTAATAAAGATAAACCTGCTGCTTATGATAATATCACTTGTAATAGGAAGTATTGCAACAGTAGTGGGAGTATTGTTTTCTAACAAAATATCAAAAAGCATCAAAGTACCCCTCGAAAGAGCTTCTGCTCACGCGTTAGAAATCGCAGAAGGCAATTTGAATGTCGCTATACCAAAACGTGCGCTAACAAGAGCAGACGAAATGGGTGACATTGCAAAATCGATGCAAAAGATAAATACTAA
>JAKQLT010000040.1 GCA_029567025.1 Candidatus Omnitrophota bacterium
AAACTATTTTTACTCTTTTCCTAAAAAAAGGATGGCTGAAAACCTTTGCCACATTATCATTCTTAACAAACACAAAAATTAATTTTATCTCCAAAAGGTTATTTTTCTTTGCTATTTCATTATTTTTGATATTAGCTAGTATTTTTACTTGGATGCAAAAGAAAGACAAAATTTATGGGATTGATTTCGCCGGTGGACAAATCCAAGAATACCGATTTAAAAAACCTATTGAAGCCGTCAGACTACGCGATATGCTCAAAAACGCAAATATTGCTGATGCAGTTATACAACAGTTTGATAAATATCCTGAAAATGTCATTATTCGTACACCTGAAGATACGGTCGATAAAGTTTCCGCTGAACTAAAAAAGAATTTCTCGGATAATCCTTTCGAGGTTCTGCGCATTGAAAAAGTCGGTCCTATTGTCGGCCAGGCCTTAAGGAAACAAGCGTTATTAGCGATTATTTTTGCTATGGCAGGAATTTTATTATATGTTGGATTCCGTTTTAAACACTTTGATTTTGCAACTGCCGGCATTATTGCTATCGTTCATGATGTACTTGTTACATTAGGATTTGTCATTATGTCGGGACGACAGGTCGATCTGTTAGTCGTTACAGCTCTTTTAACTATCGCGGGTTATTCTATTAACGACACAATTGTTATTTACGATCGCATCCGTGAAAATATGGTCAAAATGCGAAAAAGTAGCTTAGGAGATATTATTAATACCAGCATTAATGAAACCTTAAGCCGAACCATTCTCACGACTTTCGCAACCTTATTAGTCGTATTTTCGATGTTTTTCTTAGGCGGCGAAGTCTTAAACACCTTCGCGTTTTGTATTATGGTTGGTTTTATTGTCGGGACTTATTCTTCTGTCTATATCGCGGCCCCATTGGTTTTATTATGGGACAAAAATAAAAAATAAACCGTGTTTGAGTCTATTGAACTTTTTGTTGGTCAAGTTGTTACCATTGAAACTCTCCTTCAGAATCTTGTGGCTTTACATTATTCACAAAATAAAAAAGCCCTCTGTGAAGGGGAGTTCTCTTCCCGAGGAGAAATCCTTGATATATTTCCTGCTGGATTTGATAGCCCTTTAAGAATCGATTTTAATAATGACAAAATTGAACGTATTGCCAGCGTTAATATCCTAACAGGTAAATCTATTTGGCAACACAAGATCGTCATTATCCTTCCCGCTAAAGAAGAAAACAAAAAAAAGATTTTTTCATCGGACATTCCTTTAAATAATTTTGTGGATATCCAAAAAGGCGATTATGTCGTCCATAATTATCACGGAATTGGGCGCTATTTAGGATTAAAAGAATTCGTCATTAATGAAAAACAAAAAACGCATCTTGTAATCGAATATCACGGAGGCGATAAACTTTTTGTTCCCGAACATGACATCCGGTTAGTCCAAAAATATATTAGTTTTAATAAACGGCCGCCGCGCCTTTATAAATTAGGAACCGCAGAATGGAAAAGGGTAAAATCCCAAATACAAAAAAAAATACAACACATGGCCGCTGAGCTTCTTCACACGCAAGCCTTACGGGCCAGCCTTAAAGGTTTTTCATTTTCTAGAGATATCGAGTGGCAGAAAGAATTTGAAGAAACCTTTCCTTTTGAAGAAACGCCCGATCAAATGATCGCAACGCAAAAAGTCAAAGAAGATATGGAATCTTCTCAGCCCATGGATCGCCTATTATGCGGCGATGTAGGTTATGGAAAAACAGAAGTGGCCTTACGCGCGGCTTTTAAAGCCGTCATGGACAACAAACAAGTCGCGATTTTAGTGCCCACAACTATTTTAGCGGAACAGCACTATTATAATTTCTCTCATCGGATGAAAAAATATCCCATTCAAGTCGATATGTTAAGCCGATTCCGCACCAAAACAGAACAACAACACACCATCAAAGAATTACAAGAGGGAAACGTCGATATTGTGATTGGAACGCATCGGCTTTTATCCAAAGATATTGGTTTTAAAAATTTAGGTCTTATCATTATTGACGAGGAACAACGATTTGGCGTCAAAGCAAAAGAGAAATTAAAACATTTTCGATTATTAGCAGACGTCTTAACTTTAACGGCCACACCGATCCCTCGAACACTTCATATGGCTTTAACAGGCGCTAAAGATATGTCGATTATTTCAACGCCACCACAAAATCGAATGGCGGTAGAAACACGCGTCATTGAATTTGATGAAGAACTCATTAAAAATGCTATTTTGAAAGAACTCGAACGAAAAGGCCAAATATTTTTTCTTCATAACCGCGTTGAAGATATTGAAAAAATTGCTACAATAATATCCAGACTTGTCCCTCAAGCCCGTTTAGCGGTGGGACACGGGCAAATGGCGCCAAAACAGTTAGAACAGATTATGCTCGAATTTTTAGAAGGGGCTATTGACATTTTAGTGTGCACCACGATCATTGAATCCGGCATTGATATCCCTAATGCCAACACTCTTATTGTCAACGATGCGGATCATTTCGGATTAGCGGATCTTCATCAATTGCGCGGACGAGTGGGACGATCTCAAAAAAAGGCTTATGCGTACTTTATTATTCCTCAATACCGCATATTATCTCAACAAGCCAAAGCGCGTATTGAGGCGATTGAGAAATATAGCGGATTAGGTGCAGGATTTCATATCGCTTTTGAAGACATGCAACTACGCGGGGCTGGAAATCTTTTAGGCCAAGAACAAAGCGGTTATATCGCATCTATCGGGTTTGATCTTTATTGCCGGCTTTTAAAAGAATCTATTGAGCATTTACAAAAAACATCAAAGGACAAAAAATGTTAAAACCCTTTTTAAAAAAAATCTGTTTTTTTCTGCTATTCTGTTTTTGTTTTATTGGTTTCATTCCTTTGAAATCTTTCGCTTTAGAAGACGCTATTATCGCGGTCGTCAATAAAGAGCTCATTACATTAAAAGATCTTAAAGATTATATTCACGCGACTTACATCAATATGCTTACCCAAGGGGCGAACGAAAAAGAAATCCAAGAAGCAATGGAAGAGCTTCAAAAAAACGGCATTCATAAATTAATAGAAGACAAGCTCATGTTAAGTAAGGCAAACGCACTAAAACTGACCGTCAATGACAAAGCTGTAAATCAACGGATTGAAGACATCAAAAGTCGTTATGGGTCTGAAGAAAATTTTACGCGCGCGCTTATTGAAAATCTCGCGACAATGACCGAACTGAAGAATAAAATTACAGACCAGCTTAAAATCCAATATGTCATAGAAGAAGAAATTCGCAGTAAAATTTTCGTTAATCCTGAAGAAGTTACTAATTTTTATTTAGAACATCAAGATAAATTTAAGAAACCCGAACGGGTCAACGTCCAGTCAATCTTTTTATCTTTTGAGAAACGCAGTAAACAAGAAGCCCAGAAACTCTTAATACAAGCGTTGGAACGCCTCGAAAAAAAAGAAGCGTTTGAAGATGTTGCCAAAGAGGTATCCGATGCTCCTGCAATTGGAGTTGTAGAAAAAGGATCCATGATTCCTGCAATTGAAGAAATCATTTTTAATCTTAACATCAATGAAATCTCTAAACCCGTCGAGGTTGAAGCAGGTCTCTATCTTTTTAAAGCAACCGGAAAAAAAGCGGCGCAGACAGCAGAGCTTGTTGATGTCAAAAATGAAATCCAAGAACTCATTTTTAGAATGAAATTCCGAGAACGATTTAATAGTTGGATCGAAAAACTTAAAAAAGAGGCCTTTATTGAAATCAAAAAACAATAAAAAAGTCATTGGAATTACCTTAGGAGATCCTTGCGGAATAGGGCCAGAAGTCATTGCTAAAGCATTTAAAAATTCTTGTTCCTGCATCGTTAAAGAGCATTTTTTAATTATTGGCGATTTAAAGGTTTATTCTCAATATAATAAAAAACATTATCCTAATGTTTCTTTTTTAGACATTCCTCAAACGTTCTCAAAAGATTTGAAGATCGGGAAACAATCACTGGAAGGCGCCAAGGCCTCTTTAGAATATTTAAAAACAGCGGTTATTCTTTTAAAAGAAAAAAGAATTCACGCCTTAGCGACCGGCCCTGTTTGCAAAGAAACGATTCAAAAAATTGAACACTCTTTTATCGGACATACAGAATTTTTAGCGAACGCTTTTCATATTAAAAAATTCGGAATGCTCTTTGTGTCGGATAAAATACGAACTATTGTCGTCACACGGCATATTCCTCTAAAAAAAGTTGCTGAAGAGCTCAATCAAACAAAGATTATTGATGCCATCGAACTGACCCATCAGGCGCTTAAAAAATTCTATCGCATCAAAAAGCCTAAACTCGCTGTATGCGGCGTTAACCCTCACGCCGGAGAAGGAGGGAGAATCGGAACAGAGGAAATATCTATTATTATTCCCGCTATTGAAAAAGCCAAGAAAAAAGGAATCACTGTTTTAGGGCCTTTCGCCGCGGACACGCTATTTTCTCCTCATGTCGGTAATGACTACGACGCTGTTGTGTCGATGTATCATGACCAAGGATTAATTGCGGCAAAAATACTCGCATTTTCTGGCCTCGTTAATATGACCGTTGGGCTTCCTTTTGTCCGCACCTCACCCGCGCATGGGACAGCTTTTAATATCGCTGGACAAAATAAAGCGGACGCATCATCCATGCTTCAATCGATACTCTTAGCCAGCGCACTTGCTTAAAACATCCTATGACTCATCCTAAAAAATTCTTTGCCAAAAAATCTTTCGGACAAAATTTTCTTGTTGATAAACGCGTTATTCAAAAAATCATTGATTGTTGCGACCTAAATTCCGAAGATATTCTTTTAGAAATTGGAGCGGGGAAAGGAGCCCTCACGTCGCTCCTGGCAGAAAAAACTCAAAAAGTTTTTGCGGTTGAAAAAGATAACTTTCTGGCAGAAGAATTAAGAAATAATTTTAATTCTTTTGATAAAAATAACGTCTCAATCATCCACCAAGATATCCTGAATCTTGATTTCAAAACTCTTCCGCCAAACATTAAGGTCGTTGGTAACTTGCCTTATAATATCGCAACGCCTATCATTGAAAAGATTATTGAACATCGTTGGCAAATAAACTCTTTTTATATCACTGTACAAATGGAATATGGGAAGCGCTTGACGGCTTGTCCGAACAGTAAAGATTTTAGCCCTTTAAGCTGTTTTATGCAATATTACACGCGACCGGAAATCCTTTTTACTATAAAAAATACCTGCTTCTCACCAAAGCCCAAAGTTATGTCCTGTTTCGTTAAAATAACGTTTTTACCCACACGCACACATTCAGCAAACGACGAAAAAAAACTTTTTTTTATTATTCATCGTGCTTTTCAGCAACGGCGAAAAAATCTGTTAAATGCGTTATCTTTTATTGACGAAAAAAAAGACCGCCTTAAAAGTCTTTTGTCAGAATTAAATATAGACCCTCAAGCCCGGCCAGAAAATTTAACATTGGATGATTATATTAAAATCGCCAATACGGTAAGCAAACAAAGAAAAACTTAAAAACGGCATTTTTAAAAAACTATTTCCAACCTTTAAACCACTGTCGCTCCAAATCCTCCTGTTTAAACTCAAAAGCATGTTCTAAAATAAGATCCTGAACTTTCATCGGCGTGTTATAAAATGTAATTCCAACTTCAGTTTGATTCTGAACAGGTTTAACCCAACTCACAACGCCATCTAATTTAACTGAAATATTTTCTGATAAATAAACGGTCATTTTTACTTTTTGGGCAGGGGCTAAAGGCTCGTGCATACGCAAACAGGCACCCGCACAACTTAAATCTTTTGTATGCGCTTCATGTAAATAAGGATCGCGGTCAGAGGAGTAAACAACACGATTTTGAACTTCCCAACGCGGCAAATATCTTTGATCAGAGTTGGTAAAATTTTGCTGTAAACGATTTTCAGTCGAGACCATTTTTACCTCCTTTTTTGAGAAGTTTTCCCAAAAAACACCACAAAGAAAGATTATTTTTTCACGTGGCTAATTTTAAATTAGCACTTGCCAATAAATCATTCAAGAAAAATTATCAAAAATTATTATTCTCATCACAAAATATTTATTTTATGATATAGTCCTATCCATAAAGAAAGGAACACTCATGACTGAAAAACGCATTTACTATCATGACACCGACGCTGGCGGAGTCGTCTATTATGCCAATTATCTTAAATATCTCGAGGAAGACCGGACAATTTTCTTAGAAAAAAAAGGCGTGGATATCAAGAAAATGCATGAAAATCAATTTTTCTATGCGGTGCGCAGTTGCGCCTTAAATTATAAAAGTCCGGCGCGCTATGGCGATATCCTTATCTGCGAATCGCGTCTTATTAAAATAACAGCGGCCCAGTTGATTTTTGAACAAAATATTTTTGAACAAACAACCCAACGGCCAATCGTTGAGGCAGAAGTCGTTTTAGTCAGTCTTAATAAAGACTTTAAACCAACGCCCATTCCCGAGAACATCAAAAATCTTTTAACTTAGTTTTGGCTTGTCAATAAGAAACAACGATGATAACATAAGGACTTCTTATTTAAATTTTTATAAATATTTATATTAAACAATTATGATTTCTCAAGAAGATGTCCAATATGTAGCGAGTCTTTCGCGAATTCATTTAAAAAAGGATGAAGTGGAATGCTTATCCAAAGACCTCGAAAAAATCGTTGATTACATAAAAAAACTCGAGTCCCTTGAGACAGCAAACATTCAACCCACAAGCCACGTGCTTCCGATTCAAAATGTTTTTCGAGAAGATATTATTAAGCCGTCTTTATCTCAAAAAGAGGCTCTTCATTTTTCTATTGAACAACATCAAGGGTGCTTTAAAGTCCCCAAAATTATCGAATGACATTACAAACGCTCACAGCCCATGAACTTTTAAATCTTATCAAGCAGAAAAAGACTTCTGCACAAGAAATCTATCGTAGCATTTCATCACAAATAGAGAAAACAGAAAAAGATGTTCATGCCTATGCCCATATTTTTCAAAATCCAAAAATAGAAGAATCCCGAGAATGCCCTATTCCAGTGGCCATTAAAGACAATATTTGTATCACGGATAAACTGACAACATGCAGTTCAAAAATTCTTTCTGGTTTTCGTCCCCCATATAATGCGACAGTTATTGAAAAGTTAAAAAATTCCGGAGCTGTTTTCATAGGACACACTAATATGGATGAATTCGCCTTTGGCTCATCAACAGAAACATCCTATTATGGCCCAACGCATAATCCCCATAAATTAGAATGTGTTCCTGGAGGATCCAGCGGAGGATCGGCTGCTGCTGTCGCAGCGAACGAAGCGATTTGGGCCCTTGGGTCTGACACCGGCGGTTCGATTCGCCAACCTGCCGCGTTTTGCGGCGTTGTCGGATTAAAGCCCACCTATGGACGCGTGTCTCGTTACGGACTAATTGCTTTTGCTTCCAGTTTAGATCAAATCGGACCTATCACAAAAGACGTGAGGGATGCCGCTTTACTGATGAATATTATCGCCGGATACGACGAGAAAGATTCTACATCCGCGAATATCCCAATACCCGATTACACACAAGCCCTTATTGATAACGTGAAAGGCCTAAAAATTGGAATCCCAAAAGAATATTTTATCGAAGGACTTTCCGAAGAAGTTAAACGGGCTGTTTTCAACGCCATTGACCTTTTAAAAAAACAAGGGGCTATTTTTAAAGAAATTTCTTTGCCTCATACCGCCTACGCGGTAGCGACTTATTATATCGTCGCGACAGCAGAGGCAAGCTCAAATCTCGCCCGATTCGATGGCGTGCAATATGGCTTACGTATTCAGCCCCAAAAAACAAGAAAAAATCCTATAGTGGATCTTTATGAAGAAACGCGCGATGCTGGATTTGGGCTGGAAGCCAAACGCCGTATTATGCTCGGGACGTATTCATTATCCTCTGGCTATTATGACGCGTATTATTTAAAAGGCCTTAAAGTGCGCACGCTTATTAAACAAGATTTTGAAAAGGCTTTTGAAACATTAGATGCGATCATAACGCCCACGACACCGACGACAGCTTTCAAAATAGGAGAGAAGGCTAATGATCCGCTATCCATGTATTTATCGGACATTTATACGATCTCGGCTAATTTAAGTGGAATTCCGGCCATTTCAATTCCATGCGCAACAGGGAAAGATAATCTGCCCATAGGATTACAAATTATGGCAAAACCGTTCGATGAAGAAATGTTATTCCGTATTAGTTACACTTTTGAAAAAAATAAAAATCATTAACTATTAACCAACCCCACCTCGGGGGTGGAAAAAAGGTAAAAAATAGTGGAGACAACGCAACAATTTGAAACAGTAATCGGACTTGAAGTCCACTTACAGCTCAAGACAAAAACGAAAATTTTTTGTTCCTGCGCTAATGATTTTGGTGGCGAACCAAACACCCGCACCTGTCCGGTCTGCTTAGGACTACCAGGAACATTACCTGTTTTTAATAAACAAGTCCTCGATTATGGTATCAAAATAGGACTTGCGTTAAATTGCGCTATCAATAATGTTATTAAATTTGATCGAAAAAATTATTATTATCCGGATCTCCCTAAAGCGTATCAAATTTCACAATTTGATCTTCCTATCGCAAAAGACGGATTTCTTCTTG
This sequence comes from Candidatus Omnitrophota bacterium, assembly GCA_029567025.1. Lineage (GTDB taxonomy): Bacteria > Omnitrophota > Gorgyraeia > Zapsychrales > Zapsychraceae > JADFXT01. The sequence goes on from JAKQLT010000040.1 coordinate 8,666, forward strand.
TCCCATCCCTAAATAATGAACTGAAAAAAATCCGTATTCATCGCGCGCATTTAGAAGAAGATGCTGGAAAACTTATGCATGACGCTGTGCATCCGTATAGTCTTGTCGATTACAATCGCACAGGAACGCCGCTTATGGAAATTGTTTCATCTCCTGATATGCATTCGCCGCAAGACGCTTATGATTATCTGCAAACGCTGAAACTTACATTGCAATATTTGGATGTCTCCGATTGCGATATGGAAAAAGGGAGTCTTCGCTGTGACGCAAATGTCTCTATCCGTCCTAAAGGAGAAACAAAACTCGGAACAAAAACAGAACTTAAAAATATGAACTCCTTTAAAGCTGTCAAAGCGGCGTTAGAATATGAAATCGCTCGTCAAACAAGCGTTATGTTATCCGGAGATAAAATCATCCAAGAAACACGGCTATGGGATGAAAATAAACAAATGACATTTTCTATGCGCAGCAAAGAAGAGGCGCATGACTACCGTTATTTCCCAGAGCCGGATCTTGTTCCCTTTACAATTTCCGATGAAAAAATCCAATCTATAAAAAAAATGATTCCCGAACTTCCGATAGACAAATATCATCGGTTCATTGAACATTATCACTTGTCAGATTATGACGCGCGCCTTCTTATTCAAGATGCGCCATTAGCAGACTTTTTTGAAATTTGCGCTAAAAATTTTCACGACACAAAAAAAATATGCAATTGGCTTAATACCCAGGTTCTTCAAGAACTAAATGAAAGAAAAGCCCCTATTTCCAAAACGCTTTTAACGCCGGACAATCTTATTATGCTTATACAAAAAACCGATGCTGGAATTATCAGCAATTTAGCGGCTAAAGATGTTTTAAAGATAATCTTTGAAACCGGAAAACAAACAGAACAAATCATCGAAGAACAAGGGCTCGCGCAAATATCCGATGATGTGACTCTTGAAAAAATAGCTGATGACCTGATCCGTGAAAATCAAAAAGTCATTGAACAAATCAAAAACGGAGAACAAAAGGCCTTAGGATTTCTTATTGGACAAGCAATGAAAAAAATGAATGGAAAAGCCAATCCTAAAAAAATTGGCGATATCTTACAAAGGAGGATCTTTCATGGTTAAAAAACTTTTTATCATTTTCGTCGCTCTGATCGCGTTCATTTCTGTCGCAACTTTCACGATTGGACAGACCAACAGCGAAAAACAGATTAAAAACACAACAACGACAACTCTTAAAAATGATCGAAAGTCAAAAGATGATCTTTATTCACAAATTGAACTCTTCAGCTATAGTTTAACAACGATTCAATCAGATTATGTTGATGAGCTTTCGCCTCAAGAACTTATCTATGGTTCTTTAAAAGGTATGCTGGCCTCACTTGATCCTCACAGCCAATTCTTAGATCCAGAAGAATACACCGAACTTAAAACTGAAACCGAAGGAAAATTCGGCGGACTCGGAATTGAAATATCCATCAAAGACGGACTCTTAACCATTATCAGCCCTATTGAAGATACGCCAGCGTGGCGCGAAGGATTAAAAGCAGGGGACAGGATTGTCAAAATAGAAAAAGATATGACCAAAGACATCACCTTAAGCGAAGCGGTCAAAAAATTACGCGGCAAACCTGGAACACCTGTCACGATCACAATCCTTCGAGAAAAACCTTTTGAACTCAAAGAATATAAGATCACGCGTGAGGTCATCCATATCCAAGATGTAAAAAACACACAGATCCTTGAAGATAATATCGGCTATATTCGTTTAACAGAATTCCGAGAAGATAGCGCGGCCTCTTTCCGTAAAGCCCTTAATGAATTAACGGAAAAAGGCGCTGATAGTCTTATCCTCGATTTGCGCAATAATCCCGGCGGCCTTCTTACAGTAGCTATCAAAATTACCGAAGAATTTTTACCCGCAGGAGAAGTCATCGTTTCCACAAAAGGACGACGCGCATCTCAAAACAGCATTACTCTTTCTAACAATAAAAGTCATCTTATCGATTGGCCTGTGGTTGTTCTGATCAATGAAGGAAGCGCTTCAGGAAGCGAAATCTTAGCGGGCGCTCTTAAAGATAATAAGCGCGCGATTCTCGTCGGAGAAAAATCTTTTGGGAAAGGGTCTGTACAATCCGTGATCCCTTTACCCGACGGATCTGGCCTGCGATTAACAACCAGCAAATATTTTACTCCTTCAGGCGAATCAATTCATGAAAAAGGTATTGTGCCGGACGTTGTTGTTCCTTTTATCGATTTAGGGAAACTCGAAAAAGAAGATGACACCAAACAAAAAGTGGAAGATGTCTTTGAAAATATCGAAAAACAAGAAAAAAACCAAACGCAAACCAAACAAGAAAAATCTGAAGAAGAAATCCGTTTCAAGAAAACACCAGAAGAAATCCATCAAATCCTTTTAAACGATAATCAGGTGCGCGCGGCTATTAATGTCTTAAAGGGACTACGCGTCTATAAAACATTTGAAAAAAATAAAAACATAAGCACCCCAACACAACCATAATGCCAGCGAAGAATTGTTATGAATATTTTAGGGATTGAAACCTCTTGCGATGAAACCGCGGCATCCGTAGTCAAAAACGGCACAACGATATTATCCAACGTCGTTGTCTCGAGCTTAAAAAAACATGCTCGCTATGGAGGCGTCATTCCTGAAATTGCCTCGCGACATCATTTACAAATCATTAACACAATCGTTAAAGAATCTCTGTCAGAGGCGAGATTAGAACTTTCAGCTATTAACGCGATAGCCGTGACCTCATCGCCCGGGCTAATGGGATCTCTTCTCGTTGGGACATCTTTCGCCAAAGCGCTCAGTTTGGCTCTTCAAAAACCGTTGATTGAGGTTGACCACATCAAGGCGCACCTTTACGCGAATTTTCTTTCAGAAAAAAAACCTCAACTTCCCGCGATCGGGCTGATTGTTTCAGGCGGACATACGAGTTTGTATCATATAACCTCTTTAAAAAATTTCAAATTATTAGGCCAAACACGCGACGATGCCGCCGGAGAGGCCTTTGACAAAGTCGCGCGTATTTTAAAACTTGGCTATCCGGGAGGGCCCATCATTGATAAACTTGCTCAAGAAAATAAAAAAACAGATACGCTCATTACCTTTAAAGGCGCAGAATTAAAAAATCCTTTTGACTTCAGTTTTAGCGGCATCAAAACAGCTGTTCTTTATTATCGTCAAAATAATCCTCAAACGCCTGTTGAAGAAATAGCTTTCGCCTTTCAAAAAAGCGTTGTAACAACCCTTGTTGATAAAGCTTTATCGGCCTGCCAGAAATTAAAAGTCAAAACACTCTTAATCGGTGGAGGCGTCGCCGCAAATTCACACTTACGAGCGGCATTACTGAAAAAATGCACGCAACAACATATCGCTCTTTTTACCCCGCCTTTATCCTTATGCGTCGATAACGCCGCTATGATCGCTGGATTTGGCTATCATATCAAACCGATAGGAAGGAGACCTCATGCACGACCAAGAACTCATTAAAAT
>JAKQLT010000073.1 GCA_029567025.1 Candidatus Omnitrophota bacterium
CATATCTGGGAAAGAAGTTTTATTGGAACCCGGGTGTTGTAGGCGTCATCAAAAAGCCCCATCGCAAAACCCAGTGTCGTGGCCACGATAATGCCCAACAATTTAAAATTCAACAGGAGGTTATTCTCGCTAAAAACAAAAGCAAGGGCTGTTATTGAGAGTAAAAAAACAATAAAAAATGAAATTCCTCCGAAAGAAGGCTTGGACTGGCTATTAAACCGCACCTGACATTGAATATTTCCACGGACGCCCAGATTCCCTGAAAATTTTAGAAGAATTTTATTGATCAGCAAAGAGAAAATTAGCACCACAATAAAAAAGAAAAAATAGGCTAATAATAAATAAAGTTCATTAGTTTTCAAAACAGAATATTTTAGCCTGCAAAAATACTAATATTTTCATTTGTAAATAAATGGAGAAACGAAATCTTTAAAAGCCTCTCCCATTTTATCACGATCAGATAGTACAGGTTTTTCGCACAACCAATGAATATTAATATCCGGGTCGTTCCAGGCGATAACACCTTCTGAATTTTTATTATAAAACCGGGTACATTTATAAGAAAAAATGGTTTGTTCGGCCAGCGTTACAAAACCATGTGCAAACCCGGGAGGGATCCACAACATCAGCTTATTGTTTTCGGTAAGTTCCTGCGCAACCCATTTACCGTAGAAAGGAGATCCATGGCGGATATCGACTGCCACATCGAGAACGGCTCCTTTTATTACCCGAACCAGCTTTCCCTGTTCATAAGGAGGTTTCTGAAAATGTAATCCACGAAGTACATCTTTGGCCGACTGCGATTCATTATCCTGAACAAAATCATACTGAATATCCAGGCCTTCAAACTTCTCTTTGTTAAATGTTTCGAAAAAATAACCTCTTTTGTCTTCGAAAACATCGGGCTGAATCACGAAAACTTCGGGAATATTGGTAGGTATCTTTTTCACGTAAGGTTATTTTTTTATTTTGATAAAACCGAAGATCCTGCTTAACAAACTTTTTTTACGTTTATGTTTTTTTGCTATCTGAGTTTCGTCCTCAATACCATATCCATAACCGCAGCCATAACCATATCCGTAGCCATAACCGTAGCCATAACCGTAGCCATAACCTTTGTTTTTCGAACTGTATGATTTACCGTATTTGTAAGTATTGTTGACAGGTTCGGCAGCGTTTAATACGATGGATATTTTTTTAATCTTACTATCTTCTACCATACGTTCCAGGTCGAGGATGTAGTATTTTTTTGAATAATTAGCCTTGATGACATATAAAGGATAATCGGCAATCGACAAGGCTTTAATGCCATCGGTAACCAGTCCTACGGGCGGGTTGTCGATGATTATAAAATCA
>JAKQLT010000106.1 GCA_029567025.1 Candidatus Omnitrophota bacterium
GACCTTTTTTATCAATCGCTTGGCTGGCATTCATCAGAAGATTCATAAAAACTTGCCCTATTTGCGGCGTATTACAAGACACCAAAGGAATATCTCCATAACGCCTATGAATCTCGGCTTTATCTTTAATTTGGTTAAAAACAATGTTTATAATGCCGTCTATAATTCCATTAATATTATCTTTTATGCGGGAGTCTGTCGCTTGGCGAGAAAAAGTTCTTAAATTCGCGACGATATTTTTAATGCGCTCCAATCCAGATTTCGTCTCTTTTAATAAAGAATGCGTGTCTTTTAAAATAAAATCCGGATCAATCTTTTTTTCAACTTCACAAAAACGTTCTTTAGCATCAACAATGTCTTTTATGTTTTTCTCATCAATCGACTGCTTTAACCCTTCCTGCGCTTTAAAAAGAACCGTTAGTGCATCCAGATATTTCCCGAATGTGGCCATATTGCTATAAATAAATGCCGTTGGATTATTAATTTCATGCGCGATGCCCGCCGCTAATTGCCCTATAGAAGCCAATTTTTCCGACTGAACAAGTTGTGTTTGCGCTAATTCCAAATCTTTATGGGCTTTTTCTAAATTAGCATACATTTCTTTCAATTTTTTCTCATTTTCTTTTAACGCTTGATTAAAAACCTTTAATTCCTCATCAGCCTCTTTTCTTTTTGTAATATCAAAACTATATTCGATGACTTGCTTGACTTCAAACCGCTCATTAAAAATAGGATACAAACGAACTTCCTGATAATATGTTTTTCTATCTTCTTTAAAACAATGTTCCACAACAGCTGGCTTACGCGTTTCCTTCACTTCATCTAACGGACAATATTGAGACAACTCCGAACACGATAACTGGTGCTCCTGGGCGACAAAAAAACATTTCTGGCCTCCCAAAATCTTTTTGTGTTGCGCCGCCGTATTAGAAAGCTGGATTTCATAAGTTTCCGCGTCAATAACAAAAAATGGATGCGCTAAAGAATTTATCACCTCTTTTAAAAAGGCCTTTTGTTCTTCAATTTGAGCTAAAATCTTTTTAATTTGAGAAATATCCTGATAAATAGCAACAGCTCGCCTATTTTCTTTTGTATAATTAGTCATCTTTGAAACGATAATAAGACAATCTATTTTTGATCCATCTTTTCTTACAGTTATTTCTTCAAACGTAAAAGAATCTTCTGTTTCAAAATGCGCATGGACCTTACTACCAACATTTTCAAAAACTTCCTCATTGGGATAAAAAATAACTGTTGTTTTTCCTTTCAATTCAGAGGCTGACCAGCCAAATAATTTCTCAGAGCCCTCATTCGCAAATAAAATCCGCCGGTTTTCCAAGCCAACAACCGCGTGAGGAATAGCATTTAAAACGCTTTGCAATTTTTCAGAATTTTCAGACAATCTTTGATTTAAAAAAGCTCCCAAAAAAGCAAAAACAACGGTCAAGAAAAATAAAACAGCTATCCAAATCACCCAGGGACGATATTTTCTGAAGATATCATAAAGCGCGCTCTTCCCAATATGATCATACGGGCTTTGCTGTAATTCTTTTAAACAATCATGCACCGATTGATAGCTAACAGGAATGGTCCAGCCTCCATATCCTCCAACAACAGCAGCCATATGATCCGGCTTAATCGATAATAACGCGCCTAAAACTTTTTCGGCTAAAAGAATTTCTATTTTTTTTGTCTTAGCAAATATCCACTCGGGATAAAGCTGCGTAGAATGTTCAACAGGAAAAGCTCTTGATAAAATTTTCTCTTCATCGGATAAAAATTTATCATTGACCGCAAGGACTTTTAATTGCCCTGGTCTGATTTTCCCCTCCAAAATCATCCTATCCAAAATTCCTGTGCGAATAATCCCGGCGTCTGATTTTCCCTCTAAAACCTTGCCGACGACAGCTTCTTCGCTTCCTTCAAATGTTAAAGATCGAAAATCTTCAAAAGGATTAATTCTCTCTTTCTTTAATGCCCGATAAGCCATCAGCCATCCACCAAATGATTTGCGATGAACAGCGCTAATATTTTTCCATTTCAAATCTTTAAAACTCCTAATATCTTCTCGTTCGCTTTTCGTAAAAACAGCGCTTCCATAATAAGCAAATGGCTTTTCATCAAAATAACTTTTTATCGTTGCCAACCGTTGAACATCAAAATAATATTCCAGTTCAACATAAATAGAAGGATTAATAATAAGAAAATCAACATGATTCTCTTTAACCGCTTTTTTAAAATCATCAAAGCCTAACGCCATCACTTCAAAAAAAGCGCCATCAATATGAGCCGTTAAATATTGGGCGGTTTTGGCCCACTTCTTAATATTAAAAGACTTCTCACCTGTGACTAAAACACCTATTTTATATTTTATATGATTGTTATCGCTTATGCCTTCTGTGGAAAAAGCAAGCAAGCTAAAAAGAATAACTATAAAAAACAAAAAATATATTTTTGTTTTATTTATCATTTAAATACTTTATCCGCTTGAAGAATTATTTTTTCTGGAATAGTTATCCCTAATTGTTTCGCTGTCTTTAAATTAATCATCTTTAAGGCTTTTTCTGCGGTCTCAATAGGCAACTGCTCTATGGGCGTACCTGTTAATAAAGCCAGAGCCATTTCCGCGGCTCTAAATCCATGCTCTTCCCCCGACTCAACAACCCCGCAAAACATCCCGTCTTCAATAGAAAAATCAAAAAAACCTAAAAGAGGGATCTTGGCATTCTCAACTGTCCAGCGCATCACATCGTTAGGATGCATGCTGAATTGATTTTCTTTATATTTAATCGTGTGATACATATAAACAGCAATAGCATCCGCCTCTAAATTATATTCAAGAATTCTCTCTTTCCAAAGGCCCAAATCGCCTAAAATATGATAATTAAGAAATTTAATATCTGACGGTTCTTGCGTTTGCATATAATCCAGAGCGCCTATAGAAGTTGGGTCATTATCACTGATAACAACAATACGATGGACAGAAGGAATAATTTCTTTCAAATACCTTACCGACTCTTTTAGATGCGGACGCTCAAGAATTCCAGTAATGTTATTGGCGGGAAAACCATATTCTTTCGGGTCGCCGTTAACTCCACAAAAAACAAAAAAAATATCCTTATTAAGATATTGTTGCGCCACAAAAATCTGAGCGTTATCATCGGCCGTGATAACCGCATCCGGCTTAAAATTTTCTATTTTTTCACGCGCCAATCTCCCCGCTTCTAATTTCCATTCCTTAGAAGTATTTCTTTTTGTGTCCATATAAAAAATTTCAAGCTCAACATTTTTTCCATCTAACGCATTTTTAACGCCCCTCGTGATAGAATCGACCCACGGATATTCAGGATGATAGCTGTGGATAAGAAGAATTTTTAACGGCCGCCCCTCAGAAAAAACGGATACAGCAGGGATAAAAGAAAAAAATAAAAAACTTATCAAAACCTTTCTAAAAAAAGCTCTCATGTCTCCCCTTTTTTATTTTAACCAATCAATTCTTCAATTTTCTTAAATAATTCTTCTTGATTAAACGGTTTATCCAAACAGCAATTCGCCCCAACAGCAAGAATTTTCTCTTTTCCTTCTTCTTCAAAAAAAGCAGAAATAGCAATTATTTTTACATGCGTGCTTTCAGGAAAATCTTTGATGCGTTTAGCAACTTCATAACCATTTAATCCCGGCATTCGCATATCTAAAATAACCAAATCCGGCTTAAAATAAAATAATTTGCGCCCCGCATCAAAACCATCATAAGCGATATCCGCCAAATATTTTTCTTTAACATTCAATGTGCGCTTAATAGAATTTGCCATGTTTTTATCATCGTCAACTATTAGAATTTTCTTTTTTGTCGGAATTCCTTGAAATTCGTCAGGCACGGGCATATTATAAACTTTTAAAAATTCCAAAAAATCTTCAACACTCACGCGGCTATGATTTCCTGGCGTGCGATATGCCCTTAAACTTCCTTCCTCAATCCACTTCAAAACCGCACGATTGGTGACATGGCAATATTCTGCAATCTCTCCCGTTGTTAAAGGACGTTTTTGCATCGGCCACCTCCTTTTTATATAAAAATCTTTATTTTCTATTAATTCTCTTTTTTCTTACTTTTCCTACTATTCTAAATATACGATATTTTCTCTATTTGTCAAGAAAGAGAAAAAGATCTCTTAAAAAAAAATTACTGCAGTGTTTCATCAATAAGCGGAGAGAGAAACTGGATTTCCGTATCCACGAGATCCAAATCATGTTCGAGAATAATATATAAGTAAGAAGGATTAAATTTTTGCTTATGCTGAAGGCCTTTTAAATTCTTAGGAATACGCTTTAAAAACATGGCCCGTGCGCGCAAACGCCGATGATCTTTTTTATCCACATACGGGAAAAACATCTTCAATAATACTCTTTATTTCATAGCCGTGCTTAGGCCCCTCTTTTAAAAGCGATAAAATAATAATTCGCGTTCAATCATCTTTTAAAAATCTTTAATTTTAAGGAAGAGTGTTCTCGTATTTTTCGGTATATTCAATGACTTGGCGCATCATGGCAATGGCCTCAACGGGAAATTTGCCAACAGCCGTTTCAGCGGATAACATTACATAATGGGTTCCGTCGAGAATGGCATTGGCGACATCAGAAATTTCAGCGCGGGTTGGACGGTTTCGTTCCGTCATACTTTCAAGCATTTGGGTCGCCGTAATCACAAATTTTCCTCTTTTGTGACATCGGCGGACAATATATTTCTGTAAAACCGGAACTTTATAAACAGGAAACGTGACCCCCAAATCACCACGCGCCACCATAATACCATCACACACATTAATAATGTCATCAATATTCTGAACGCCTAACTGATTTTCGATCTTAGCAATAACCCGACAAGGCGGCAGTTTCTTTTGAAGAATCGCGCGAATACGTAGCACATCTTGAGGATAACGCACAAACGATTGAGCGACTAAATCAACCTTTTGAGTTATTCCAAACATTAAATCTCTTTTATCTTTTGCCGTTAGAATATTCGCGCGCAATTGAAGCTCTGGGATATTAATCCCTTTACGTTGTTTTAAAACACCTCCTTGTATCACGCGCGCATAAAGAATGTTATTTTTATGTTTCTCAACTTTCAAATGAATATTGCCGTCATCAATAAAAATATTGGCACCGTCGGGAATATCCGTCATTTTTCCTGTATAATCAAAAGGGATTTCTTGCTCTTTCGCTTCTGTTTCTTTAGCCATCAAAACAATTTTTTTGTTTTCTAATACCTTTGGATTAGAAAAACGACCTATACGGATACGATAACCTTCCAAATCCTGCAAAATCTTAATCGAAAAACCTTTTTTCTTATTAATATCCCGAAGAATTTCAATCCGTTTTTTATGTTCCTCGTGGCTCCCGTGCGAAAAATTTAAACGCGCCACATTCATCCCGGCTTGCGCCATTTTTAAAAGGACTTTTTTTTCGTTGCTGGCAGGCCCTAAAGTCGCAATGATTTTTGTTTCACGTGTCATAAAAAAAGAGGTTATCTCGTTATAGCTTTAAAAAATCTTTTATCAAGCTCTGCAAAAACAGCCTGCGCGGCTTTTTCTTGGGCCGAACTGCTTGAGGAAACGACTTCAACATCTAAAGAGGCATTATCCTGTTCGGTCAAAAAAATCCCAACTTCCGTCGTATCAATAGCGTCTTTAAGCCCCATAATAACAATAACGCCGCGAACCGGATCTTTAAGGAAGACTTCACAAAATTTTTCCGTATAAGGTTTTACCGGATAATTTCTATCAAGAGTTAAAATCGCGGCATAACAATCCTCAAAACGGCATAAATATGTTTTTTTATCCGCACGAACACGGGCGTTCTCAAGCTCTTTTAAAGAATTGCCCCAAATAATTTTAGGCGCCTCCATTAAATGCTGACATCCCGCCAACAACACAACAGCAATCATAACTATAAAAATATTTAACATTATCTTTTGCATCGCGGGCATTCTATCAAATGCATTTTTATTTTGCAAACATCTCTCATACGATTGGGCCGTAATCATCTTTCTCTCTTTCTTTTTATTAAACATACATAAAAGTAGCGTTTAAAACATCATGGCGTCCAATAACCCCAACTAATTTATCCCCTTGCATAACAGGAAAGGTGTGAATATTAAAAACACCTACTTTCTCGACAATTTCATAAATCGGCGTTCGCGGAGAAATTGTCATAACATGAGATGACATAATACGGCTCACAGGGCTGTCACGCCATTCGGC
>JAKQLT010000143.1 GCA_029567025.1 Candidatus Omnitrophota bacterium
ATCGCGCATTTTATAAATATTATTGAAAAATATTCTTTTGCTCAATCCTGGGATCCCAGCCGTGGTTCGTATTGGTCTGTTGCCGAAAAAAGTCAAGATAGCATTAATGTGCTGACCGGAAAGGATATGGATGATTTTGAAAAAAAAGATGAGCACGTGGAATTGATTCTTCCAAAAATTTATACTCCTGGGTTAGAAAAAGTTGTCGATTATAGTAAATATGGAAAATTTTTAAATGTAGGTAAAGAAGATTATCATTATTCCATTACAGATGCTGAAGGGTTAATCAAGGCTGTAGGAGAAGGTATTTATCCTAATATTAAAGATGCCTATGCCAATCCGCGTTATAAAATTGTTAAAGCTGAAGGGCGGTTAGAAGGCAATCATTGGGCTTTTGTCAATAGTTATGACCTTGAAGCCGCATATTTTAAATGGATGACAGCGCCTGAACCGTGGGGTGTAAAACTTTTTTATTTGGGAATGATTTTAGAAAGATCAGGATTGTATTATGAGGCTTTAAAAGCCTATCATGCTTTGATCGTGCATTTTCCCAAAACAGTGGCTTGGACATATTGGCAAACGCCGTGGTATCCCGCACAGGCGGCTATTGCTAAGATCAAACACGTCTTACGCGTTCATTCGGAATTGAATTTAAAATCTAAATGGATGAAAATCGAGATAAAAAATGGATATGATAATGATATTAAGAATGATGTGATTGTGACGTATCCAGGTAAGATCATCCCCAAGAATTTTTTTGATCAGATAAAAAAACAATTTAATATAGAAGAAAGAGTGCCTTTAAAGAAGATTGTTCGCAGGCTTGGTTCAGGAAAAGTTCATCTTGTGCAATATGATAACGGCCATTGGCAAATGATTGTGAATAATAAACCTTTTGTTATGAAAGCGATCACTTATGCGCCGACTAAAGTGGGGCAATCTCCCGATAAAGGCACATTAAAAAATTGGATGGAGGAAGATTCTAATAATAATGGAAAGGTCGATGGTCCGTATGATTCGTGGGTTGATAAAAATCGTAATAATCAAAAGGACCCTGATGAACTTATTGTAGGAGATTTTCAACTTTTAAAAGAAATGGGTGTTAATGCGATTAGAATTTACCATGTCCCTACAACGCCGCATAAAGAAGTTTTAAGAAAGATGCATAAAGATTATGGGCTTTATGTGATTATGGGTGATTTTTTGGGAAAATACGCTATTGGTTCCGGCGCTGGTTGGACAGAAGGCACGGATTATGAAAATCCTGAACATAAGAAGAAAATGATGGAATCTGTTCGCCAAATGATTATGGAATTTAAAGATGAGCCATATATTTTATTATGGGTTTTAGGTAATGAAAATAATTATGGCGTCGCATGCAACGCGGATAAAAAACCAGAAGCTTATTTTAAATTTGTGGATGAAGTCGCGCAAATGATTAAAAGTATCGACGTCAATCATCCTGTTGCTGTCACAAATGGAGATATTCTTTATTTAGATATTTTCGCGAAATATGCCCCGCATGTTGATATTTTTTCAGCTAATATTTATCGCGGGGATTATGGGTTTGGGTCATTTTGGGAACAAGTTTTTGACGCGACAGGAAAACCCGCTTTTATTAGCGAATATGGCGCTCCGGCTTATGCGCCTCATTTAAACCTTCAGCAGGCTGAAGAAGCGCAAGCGGATTATCATTATGGGAATTGGTTAGATATTGAAGAGAATTTAGCAGGGCGCCCAGGTACTGGCAATGCTTTAGGGGGCATTGTTTTTGAATGGATGGATGAATGGTGGAAGAATTATGAACCATTTCGGCATGATCGTAAGTCTGATGCGGTTGGTCCTTTTCCGGGAGGATATTATTTTGAGGAATGGTTTGGCCTTGTCGGCCAAGGTAATGGTCAGCACAGCCCCTTTTTAAGGCAACTCAGAAAAAGTTATTATATTTATAAACAATTATGGAATAAAAAATTTTTTTGATAGGGCAAAAATAAAAATTGGCATTTTTTAAAATAATGCGTTATACTTCTTGAAAGTTCAGCAGAAATAAAAAATCGTATTAAAATCCTATTAATCATTAGAAGTATATAGCAAGGAGGAAAAAGCATGAGAAAATTTGTATTAATTGTAATGTTGTGCGTGATAAGCGTTGTTTTTGCTTTTGCGCAAGTCGCCTCGGCGTATGATTTTGGCGATTTTAGGTCAGTGACTCTTGTTTCAAAAGCCTGGGGAGTTTTAGCTAAAAATGACCTTGAAGCGGTTTTAGCCTATACCAATAAATGTATTGAGCTTTATGCCGAGCAAGCCCAGAAAATGCAGAATGAATTAAAGGATTATGTTGTTTTCGATCCGAATGATCCAGCGACGAAAGAAAAAGTTTTTAGTTATTGGGCTCTTAATGATGTGGCAACCGCGCTTTATATTCAAGGAGAAGGTTATCTTAAAAATAATATGAAAGAAGAAGCAAAAGAGGTTTATAGAAAAGTTGTGGAAAATTATACCTTTGGGCAAGCATGGGATCTTCAAGGATGGTTTTGGAAACCTGCTGAAGCGGCCAAAGATAAATTAAAAATTCTTGATTCTGGCCTTGATATTGATTATGGCAATTATTCTTCTTCTCATCTTGTCGGGCAAGCTTGGAAGGCGTTAAGCAATAATTCATTAGATGGCGTTGTGATTTATATTGATAAACTTTTAGAAATGTATGAAGGGAAAGCTAAAGAAATGCAAGCTTCTTTAAAAG
>JAKQLT010000146.1 GCA_029567025.1 Candidatus Omnitrophota bacterium
CATCCCCTAGATTTACCAAAAGGATGTAAGTTTGCCCCGCGTTGCAAATATGCTACAGAAAGATGTATCAATGAAGTGCCGGATTTAATTAAAGTATCCGCCGTTCAAGGGGTACGCTGTTTCTATCCGAATGTCAAGGAGAGACAACATGGGAAAAAGTAAAGTATTAACAAACGAACCACTAATTAAAATTGTGGGCATGAAAAAATATTTTCCACTGAAAAAAACCCGTTTATTCCAACGCGAAATCTTAACGGTTAAAGCCAATGATGGCGTCGATTTAGTCATTCATAAAGGCGAAACTTTGGGCTTAGTTGGCGAAAGCGGTTGTGGAAAATCAACTTTAGGCCGTGTTTTATTACAGCTTTACCCGCTTACTTCCGGAAAAATCATTTATTATGGTTATACTTTGGAAGACTATTCACCACGCTATTTATTTAAAGAAATTAACAGTTTAAAAGCATCTCGCCTTAAATACGAGAAATATTCTAAGCAGATTCAAGCAATTGAAGCCAAAATGGCTAGTCAAAAAAACAATCCTGCTTTTCAAGAGCAAGTAAAGAATAATGAACAAGAAATAGCCAAGTTAAAAGCAGAATGTAATCAAATTGCGAGTGATTGTCGTAGCCAATTTGGAACCTTCTTTGCTTCTAATAATATGAGAGCGATTAAACAAGCCATTAAAATGGATGCCTTGATTTATAAAAATAAAGAAAAGGTTGCTCAACTAGAATTAAAACAAGTTAAACTTGAACAGGACTTAGAAAAAGCTAAAAAGATTAAAAATGTGAAGGCGGAAGCAGATGTTGCAGCGCTTAAAAAGCAATTAGAAAATGCCGATTTAAACTTGATTGCCGACTTGAATAAAAAGTTGTCGATTGCGGAAAGAAAAGCGCAACACCATGTTATCGCCGTTGATATTGATATTCGCGAAACGCAAAAGAAAATCAATTTAATTAATGATGATACCCAGAGGTTCATTGCGAGGATCAAATCCTTGTTAGAAAAACCAATTGAGTTAAATACGGAAATTGTTGCTAAACTGGTTGAGCGCAAACAACAGCACTTTGTTCGTGAAAAAAGAATTAAGCAACTCCAAGATTTTAATCTCTTCACAAAAGAAAAAGCGATGATTAGTCGCCTTAATAAAAAGATTGAAAAATTAATTAATAAAGCTGCCAATGTTACCGGAGCATTCATTTTATCCGATGATATTGCCGGCATTTCCGATACTTTGTTTAAGAATATTGACGCCTTGCACACGA
>JAKQLT010000022.1 GCA_029567025.1 Candidatus Omnitrophota bacterium
GATACAGAGGTGCTACATTCAGTCCCTGAATTATCTGTGATCGTTAAAACAACGTTATAATCGCCAGGTTTTTCATAGGTATAATTGACAATAGGTTCTGTACTTGTTTTACCATCGCCAAAATCCCAAAAGAAAGATAATTGTTGTTTATCTGGCGTATAAGAATTTGACGCATCAAATGTGAATTCATTGCAACGGGAGCTTGTCAAAGGCGCAATCGGTTGTGCCCAGGAACAAGAGAAAGATAGCAAAAAGATAAAAAGAAATAAAAGCACAGTCATCGTGAGAGATGTTTTTAATGCCAGCTTCATAGGAAAATCCTCCTTTATGGGGCGAGTAGATGAGTTAATTCTTTTTTAATATAACATAGGAATTAAGATTGTGAAGCAATAAATTTAAGAAATTAATAATATATTAAGAAATTAATTATTTATTTTAAAGGATTATTTTCCCTATCATTATTCCGTTATCTATTTTTTCTAAAATAACGGGAAGTAACTTATTTTTTAAACATTTATTAGAATAAACAGCTATACGCACATAATTATCGCTGAATCCAAACCAAAGCCCCTCTTTTTTTTCTTCAAAAAGGACATGTTGGGTTCTGTGAAGTAAAGATCTCAAAAAAGAATCGTGTTTGGCGATGCTTAATTGACGTAATATCTGACTGCGGGCGCTTTTTTCATTTTTATCAACGGTGTTTTTTAAGAAACGGCTTTTCGCGAATCGTCGTTGAGAATAACTAAAAACATGAAAATAATTAATGGGAAGATTTTTTAAATGGGAATAAGTTTCTAAAAAATGTTTTTCTGTTTCCCCTGGAAAACCGACTATAATATCAGTTCCGAGGCAAACATCAGGAATTGTCAGGTTCGCTTTTTTAATAAAATCGTAAAATTCTTTAAACCGGTATTTGCGATTCATTGATTTTAAGATTTCATCTGAACCGCTTTGAAGAGGCACATGAAGAAAACGACATAATTTTGACTGTTGCGACATTTTTTTTAATAAACTATCCGCAACGGTTGTAAATTCTATTGATGAAATGCGAATACGTTTCAAAGAAGGAATTTGTTCTAAGGCCTCAATGACATCAAGAAGTTTATAGCTTTTATAATGGTAAAGCCCTAAATTAATCCCTGTTAAAACGATCTCTTTATGCCCTGTTTGCGCTAATATTTTAGCTTCTTTTACGAGATTGCTAAAGATTCGACTACGCGCGCGTCCTCGAGCATAAGGCACTTCACAATAGGAACAGAAACAATCACACCCATCTTGGATTTTTAAATGCGCACGTGTGCGACGGTGCATGCTTATTGATATGGGCAATGAAAAATTTTTAGAGGAAATCGTAGGCGTGATAATTTTCGGATCGTTGTTTTTTGTTTCTTTTTCCAGAATTGATAAAAGATGAAATTTTCTTTCATTCCCAATAATCCAGCGCACATTAGGCAAATGAGACAGATCGTCTTTTTGTGTCTGCGATTGACAGCCGATAAGCGCTATTTTTATTTCAGGATTTATGCGAACTAGTTTATTAACAAGTTTTCGGGTATCCGAATCGCTTTTGTCTGTAACGGTGCAGGTGTTAATAACCGCAATATGAGAAGGATAATTGGGCTTAACGATCTGGTAGCTTTTTTCTGAATCAAAAAGTTGTTCTAATAATTCTGTCTCGTTTTGGTTAAGCCGACAGCCCAATGTATAGAAGGAAATGTTTATTTTTTTTCTTGGCATAATGGATTTAAGTATAAATGGACTTTTTTTAGAAATCAACCTTTTCTCTTTTGTTATATTTTAAAATTCGTATATAGATATAGACGAATATCTGGTTGACGAAAAATAATAAATGATTAATATAAGAAACATATGCCAATAGGAAACATAAAAATTAATAAACCTCTTTTTTTAGCGCCAATGCATGAAGTGACAGACAAGCCGTTTCGTCTGATTTGTAAAGAATTAGGCGCGGATATTGTTGTGACGGAATTCGCGAGTTGCGAGGCGCTCATTCGCGATATCCCCAAGACATTAAAGAAAATTGAGATTTCGGATGAAGAAAGGCCTATTGGGATTCAGATTTTTGGGAAGTCCCAAGAATCCATGTCTGCGGCTGCCAAAAAAATTGAGGCCTTAAAACCTGATTTTATTGATATCAATTGCGGATGTTGGACTAAACATCACGCGACGCGCGGTGAAGGCGCGGGGTTATTAAAAGATCTCGGGGATTTAGAAAAAGTAGTGAGTTCTGTTGTAAAATCTACTTCTTTGCCAGTAACGATTAAGACGCGCTTGGGTTGGGATGATAAAAATATCGTGATTTTAGATGTTGCTAAAATTGTTGAAACAATTGGCGTTAAAGCATTAACAGTTCATTGCCGCACGCGTCAGCAAGGTTATAAAGGAAAAGCAGATTGGAGTTGGCTTAAGAAAATTCGTAAGGCCACTTCTCTTTTTTTAATAGGCAATGGCGATGTGGTGAACGTTGAAGATGTTGAAAAAATGTTTGAAATGGGTTGTGATGGTGTTATGATTGGACGTGGTGCGTTATCAAACCCTTGGGTTTTCGAGCAGGCCAAATATTTTTTAAAAACAGGCAAATATTTGCCAGCGCCATCGTTAAAAGAAAAAATTGATCTTTGTATTCGTCATTTGAAATTATCTGTTAAGTTCCGCGGCGATTATTATGGCGTTACGGATTTCAGGAAATATTATGCGGGATATTTTCATGGGATCCCTCATGTGGCGCAATTAAGAATTGATTTAATGTCGTTAATGGATATTAATAAGATTATTGATCGTTTAAGGTTGTTTTTAAAAGAAACAGCGTAGTTTTTTGAACCGGGAGTTTAAAAATGTTTAAGAAAATAATTGTTTTTTCTTTTCTTTTTCTTTTTGTTGTTTTTAAACAGGGCTTTTGCGAAAAAATTTATTTAATGGGCGGTGATGTTATTGAAGGCAAAATCGTCGAACAAGAAGAAGATCATATTCGAGTCGATACCGGGATAGGGTTTTATCTTACTTATTATTTAGATGAAATTGAAAGAATTGAAGGGCAAGAAGAAATTGTCGTTAAAGAACAGATGAAAAAAGAAAATACCGCGGATGCATCTTCCCAAGAAAAAAAAGATCTCCCCAATAAAGATCCTTTTAAAAATAACAAAGACGCCAAGCTTCCTTCCCCATCGGATAATCTTAAGATAGATAAAGATCTCTCATCGAAAACAGCCTTGCAAACACCATATAGCGTCGGAAAAAAACAAGAAGATTATTTATTTGCTATTGCGCAAGATCCTGATGCTGGAAAAGTAGAGCGTAAATGGGAAGAAAATAGGTATTTGGATTATCAAGTTGAAAGGCAGGTTGAGTTGCAAAAAGACAAGATTTCGCAGATGTTCTTTTCTTTAAAAGATTCTATGGTCGCGCAAGCGCAAGTTTATTTTGAGAAATTTCAGCAAGATCATCCGGCGACTTATGAAAAAATGATTCAGGTTTTTGATTGGACAAAAGATTTTTCGACCAAAATATTAGAAAAGGCAAAAACAATTCCCCTTTATGTTTTTATTATTGTTGGAGTTGTTTTTTATGCTTTATTTTGTTATCCGCTTATGCTGATTGGTCAAAAGCTTGGTTTTGCCTACGCGTGGATAGCGTGGATTCCTATTTTAAATTTATTTTTGATGATTAAAATGGCAGGCGCCTCTTTTCTCTCTTTCGTTTTTCTTTTTATTCCCATTATTGATATTTTTGTTTTTATCAGTCTTTGGGGAAAAATTATTGACTATTTACAAAAGCCGCCTATTTTAAGTATTTTGATGATTCTTCCTGGCCCAAATCTTCTTCTGATTTGGTTTCTTGCTTTAGCAAAAACAAAATAGATTTTTATAGTTGTATTTTCTTAATTGCTTCGTTCGATAGAATGATGGCGTGAATATTTTTTTTATGTTCAGGCGTCTGAGCTTTCCAATAAATCATTTTTTGTGGGGTTAAACTATTCTTATGCTTCGAGAATTTTTGAATTAGCCCTGCGCACAATGACAAGACATCCTGCGACGGATCAGCACCTTTTAAAATAAGCGTCGGCCCTAATTTATCAGGAAGCTCCATGATGATATCTTCATCGCAAGCATTTTTTATAAGCGCAATATTTTCATTTTGGTTGCGTCCGAGGATAGCTTTAAAATTTTTATTGATTCGGAAATATCGGCCTATAGGCAAAAACTTTATCGTTGAAAAATTGTCTTCTTTATGGTGAAAAGCATCTTTTAATCGGCGAGAAAAATTTTTGTCTGTTAATAAACATCCTCCCGCAGGTTGAGGATAATTTAAAATATGATATTTTTTTGCCAGAGCGATTTGCTGTTTCCGTCCGCGGCCGTTGATGGCAAGTAATTGCGTGCGGTTAATAAGTCCTTGCTGTTCTGGAAACGTAGGTTCTAATAATTGCGCGCACAAAGGTCGAAGCAAATAACCTTTTAGCCCGGAAGCTTTTTCAATCTGCCGTAAGCTGTTTTTTAATTGAGACATAGGCCGTTGGCCTAAAACTTCTCCTGTAAAAATAAAATCGGCATTGATTTCTTTCATATATTTTGCCGCTTCTGTCAAGAAATAGATTTTACAATCCACGCAAGGATTCATTCCTGATCCAATTCCGTATTTAGGGTTTTTAATGATTTCAATAAATGATTCATTTAGCTCAAATATTTTTAAAGGGATTTCTATCGTTTGGGCTAATTCTATAGCTTTATTTTTGCTCGCACATCCCCAAGGGATATGAAAATGAATCCCAACGATATTAACATTGAGGTCTTTGAGGATTTTTGCGGCCAAGATACTGTCAAGCCCTCCAGAAATAAGCCCAACAGCCGTAAGGGATTTTTTATTCATAAAAAATTTTTTTAAATGAGATTCTTCAACAAATCGCTTGCATAAATAATAAACGTTATGTTAATATTATCTCCCTTTTATAAAAAAGAAAGAAAAAATATGTCAACGGAACATAAATCATTAACAGGAGCGCAAGCACTTTTAAAGGGCTTGGAACAACAAGGCGTGGAATATATTTTTGGAATTCCCGGCGGAGTTGTGATCCCTATTTTTGATGCTCTTGTAAATTCAAAAATAAAATTTATTTTAACGCGTCATGAACAAGGCGCGACTCATATGGCGGATGGTTATGCGCGCGCCACAGGGAAAACAGGCGTGGTGATTGCGACCAGCGGTCCAGGGGCCACGAATACTTTGACTGGTATTATGACTGCGCATATGGATTCTATTCCCCTTGTTATTTTGACCGGTCAAGCGAAACGCGCAGTTATTGGAAAAGACGCTTTTCAAGAAGCAGATATTTTTGGGATGTCTATGCCGGTTGTTAAGCATAGCTATCTTGTGCGCGAGATTAACGATATTCCGCGTATCATAAAAGAAGCTTTCTATATCGCATCAACTGGACGACCAGGTCCTGTTCTTGTTGATTTGCCAAGTGATGTGTCTTCTGGGGTTTTTACAGGAACTTTCGATGTCCCTATGGATCTAAAAGGTTATCATAAGACTTCTTTGCCTTCTAAAAAGGATTTTATTAATTTTGCTAAAGCTTTCAAAAATTCCAGAAAACCTCTTTTATTGGCGGGGCATGGAGTTATTATTTCTAAAGCGGATAAAGAATTAAAGGAATTGGCTTTAAAATTAGGCGCGCCGGTTGTCAATACCCTTTTAGGAAAAGGCGCTTTCCCTGAAACACATGTTTTGTCTTTAGGTATGTTAGGTATGCATGGCACGGCATACGCGAATAAGGCGTTGGTCTCTTGTGATCTTGTTTGTTCTATTGGAAGCCGATGGGATGATCGCATTAATGGGAATAATGATGAATTTTGTATTGGTGCAAAAAAGTTGCATATCGATATTGACCCGGCGGAGATTGGAAAGATTGTGAAACCGGATTTAAGTCTTATCGGTGATGCGAGGGAAATATTACAAGAATTGCTGAAATATATTGAACCAGCAGAAACGAAAGAATGGCTTAAAGAAGTCGCATCGTATAAAAAAGATTTTCCTTTAATCTATGATATTAAAAAAGGATTAACAGTTCCTCTTTTAGTGGATGAGGTTTTTAAATTAACAAAAGGAAAAGCGATCGTTGTGACGGATGTGGGTCAGCATCAGATGTGGACATCGCAGTTTTATAAATGTGCCGCTCCTGATCAATGGCTTTCCTCTGGAGGCGCGGGCACTATGGGTTATGGTTTTCCTGCCGCTATTGGTGCGCAATTCGGGCGGCCGCATTCTCTTGTTTTTTGTTTTTCTGGAGACGGCGGATTTCAGATGACCATGAGCGATTTAGCTACAGCCGCGATTCATAAATTGCCGGTTAAAGTTATTGTGAATGAAAATAAATATTTAGGCATGGTTAGGCAATGGCAAGAACTTTTCTTTGATAATCGCAAGTCAGGAGTTGATTTAAGAGGAAATCCTGATTTTGTAAAAATTGCTAATGCCTACGGAATCAAAGGCATTTCTATTAAAAAGCCGTCTGAAGTAAAGGCAAAATTACAAGAGGCCATTAAGCATAAAGGCCCTGTTGTTATTCATGCGCATATTATCAAGGAAGATAATGTTTTTCCTATGATCCCGGCGGGAAAATCAGCGCATCATATGATGCTGAATCCTCCAAAAAATAAGTAGGTTTTTATGGCAAATAAAAAGAATATTCATACGATTTCTTTATTAGTGGCGAATAAGCCCGGCGTACTTGTGCGCGTGGCTTCTGTCTTTGCTCGTCGCGGATATA
>JAKQLT010000207.1 GCA_029567025.1 Candidatus Omnitrophota bacterium
AAAAATCTTCTTGTTTCGCTAAATCAAAAACGCCCTCTAAAGAAAAACTCGCACCATCTTTTTGTGAAACGGTCGATGAAGGCATAATACGCATTTGAGGATAAATACCTCCCAAATTAAGAATCATGGCATCATATTCCCATTTCCCAACAGCACTTTCATAACTTTCCAATTTAGCCTCTAAAAATAATTTTTTTAAAGTCCCTACAATTTTCATCTGTCCCGATACAGTGCCTTCGGCTTCAAAATCTTTATTCTTAATCCAAAAATTCAAGAAACGATCCAAATTAACAGTGGTTAATCCCAACATAAAATCTAAATTATATGGAGAGAAAAAATCCATATAACCATACGAAGAAAGCCCTCCCCACGAAAAATCTTTAATATAAAATCGGCTATTTTTAAACTCAAATTTAGCTTTTAATTCCTCAATCGGCTTATAGTCTGCAAGTGAATACTGACTCGAAATATTCCCTATCAAATAAGGGAATTTCTTTCCATCCTCTTTCACCCATTGAATTTGGCCTATAAGGTCACTCGATAAGTCGAACAAAGGAGTCGCCAAATGGTCTAACTTCAAGAGAACATCCATTTTTTGTTCAAAAATATTCGAAACGGAAATAGCTATTTTCCCTTTATCTTTTAAATCAAAGATCGTATCACATTTTTTGCTTTGAAAATCAATCTCTCCTTGAAAAGAAATCGTTTCAATAGCCGAAGATGCCGAGATAAATAAAAAGCTGAAAATAAAAAACGTTAAAAATATTTTCCCTGTCATCTATTTAAAAACCAATCCTTCTCCTTGACGTTCGACTTTAATCTCGCTTCCTTCTTTAAAACGTCGAGAAATAATATCTTCCGCCAGGGGATCTTCCAAAAGCCGCTGAATCGTTCTTTTTAACGGCCGCGCCCCATACACAGGATCAAACCCTTTTTCAATTAACAAGCTGAAAGAATCATCCGTTATTTCTAATTTTATCCCTTTGTCTTTTAACCGATCAATAAAATTATCAATTTCGATCTGCACAATCTCACGCAGATTCTCTTTAGTTAACGATCTGAAGACAATAATATCATCGATACGATTTAAAAACTCCGGCTTAAACGTTTTTTTCAATTCTTCTAAAAGACGGCTTTTCATATCATCATAACTGACTTCTTCGCTGGAAGGCATAAACCCTAAAGAACCTTGTTTGCGTAACATCTCTGCCCCAACGTTCGATGTCATTAAAATAATCGTATTACGAAAATCAATTTTTCGTCCTAAACTGTCAGTTAAACGTCCTTCTTCAAAAACCTGCAATAACAAATTAAAAACATCCGGATGGGCTTTTTCAATTTCATCCAACAAAATAACAGCATAAGGTTTACGTCTTACCTTCTCGGTTAATTGGCCTCCTTCTTCATAGCCGACATAACCCGGTGGTGAACCCACCAAACGCGAAACATTAAATTTTTCCATATATTCAGACATATCAATATGCAACAAAGCTTCTTTGCTTCCAAAAACAAATTCAGCTAAAGCTTGCGCCAATAATGTTTTTCCAACACCCGTCGGTCCTAAAAAGATAAAAGAGCCAATTGGTCGACGAAGATCTTTAATTCCCGCGCGCGATCGACGCACCGCACGCGCAATAGCACTAATAGCTTCATTTTGACCCACAACCACTTTTTTCAAATGGTCTTCCATCTTCAGAAGTTTATCGCTTTCTTCCTGCTCCAAGCGAATAAGAGGAATTTTCGTCCACTGCGACACAACTTTGGCTATTTCTTCATAACCAATCACAATGTTAATTTTATCACGTTCTTGCGTCCATTCTTTCTTGATATTTTCTAACTCTTGCCGCTTTTCACGTTCCAAATCACGCATTTTAGCCGCGCGTTCAAAATCCTGACTCTTAATATAAGATTCTTTTTCTTTTTTCAAATTTTCTATTTCCTCCTCGAGATCTTTCATATTAGGAGGTGCTACCATAGTTTGTAACCGCGCGCGTGAACCAGCTTCATCTAAAATATCTACCGCTTTATCGGGTAACGCCCGCCCGGTAATATAACGGCCCGATAAACGCACCGCCGCTTCTAAAGATTCATCAGAAAATTTAACGCGATGATGCGCTTCATATTTATCTCGAATACCTTTTAAAATTTGAATGGCCTCTTCTTCCGACGGCGGATCAACCATAATCGTTTGAAAACGACGCTCTAAGGCCGCATCTTTTTCAATATACTTGCGATACTCATCTAAAGTGGTCGCGCCAACGCATTGAATTTCCCCTCGAGCTAAAGCAGGCTTTAAAATATTCGCCGCATCAATGGCGCCTTCAGCGGCTCCAGCTCCCACTAACGTATGAAGCTCATCAATAAATAAAATAATTTTTCCGGAACGTTTGAGCTCATCCATAATCGCTTTAATACGTTCTTCAAATTGACCGCGATATTTTGTTCCCGCAATCATAAGCGCTAAATCTAAGACAACAATGGTTTTCTCTCGTAACACTTCTGGAACTTCGCCTTTAACAATCATCTGAGCTAAACCCTCGACAATGGCTGTTTTTCCAACACCAGCCTCACCTAAAAGGACCGGATTATTTTTTGTCCGACGGCTTAAAATCTGCAAAATACGCTCTATTTCTCCTTGACGGCCAATTACAGGATCTAATTTCCCTTCTATAGCCAACTTATTTAAATTGCGACCATACGCATCAATGGCAGGCGTTTTATTCGTTTTAGCCGCAATATCCTGGTTATCATAACCGGGAATTCCTGAACCTAAAAGTTCCATAACTTCATTACGCAATTTTCCTAAATCCAATCCTAAATTTAAAAGCACACGATATGCCATGCCTTCGCCTTCTTTAACAAGTCCTAACAAAAGATGTTCTGTCCCGATATAATTATGACCTAAAGCGCGCGCTTCTTCCGCTGAAAGTTCTAAAGCTTTTTTCGAACGTGGCGTAAAAGGAATATCGCCTAACACTTGCGTCTGCGGACCGGGTTGAACAAGTTTCTCGACTTCAATGCGGATCGTTTCCAAATCAAGACCTAACTTTTGTAAAACAGCCGCGGCCACGCCTTCTCCTTCTCGGACCAATCCTAATAACAAATGTTCCGTTCCAATATAATCATGATTAAAACGCCTCGCTTCTTCTTTAGCGTAAACAATCACTTTTCTGGCTCGTTCTGTAAATCGATTAAACATATCCTTTATCCTCCTAATTTTTTTCGTATCAATGTTGCTCGACGAGTATCACGCTCTGTGGCGGACAATTTTTTGCCTTCAATTTTTTGTAAATGCGCGGGCTGAATCATAATGAACAATTCATTCATATCCGTTCGGGCGACATCTTGAATAATCCCCATATCCATTCCTAAACGAACCATGGACAAAAGCTCAACAGTCTCTTGACTTGAAACAATCCGCGCGTTCTTGAGTGTTCCTAAAGACCGGTAAATTTTATCTTCTAACATTGGCTTATTCTGTAACAATAACGCTTGACGCGCTTGCTGTTCCTGCTCGATGACTTGACCAATAAGCCCATTAATATTTTGAATAATATCCTCTTCGCTCTGGCCTAATGACGTTTGATTAGAAATTTGATAAAAATTCCCTAAAGCCTGTGTTCCTTCGCCATAAAATCCGCGCGTCGCGAAATTCAATTTACCAATCGCGGCTAAAACTTTATTGATTTGTTTTGTCATGACAAGCGCCGGCAAATGAAGCATGACCGATCCGCGCATGGCTGTCCCCGTATTCGTCGGACAAGCTGTTAAATAACCCCACTGTGGCAAATAAGCATAATCTAACTTTTCTGATAACGCGCTATCAATCTGATCCATAATT
>JAKQLT010000210.1 GCA_029567025.1 Candidatus Omnitrophota bacterium
TATGATAAAGAACACTCTGCGCCGACTTTCTTTCCTTTGACTGAGGTGCTGAAGTATATAATCTGTCTTTTAAAATGTCAAGATAAAAACTTGAAAGCGATTCATTACAAAACGCATAAAGCGCTTTATAAACTTTAGCAAAATCATATTGTTCATAATATCCATAAATATCTTTTATAGCCGTCGACAAATTATAAAGAGCCAGTTGGTCTAACGATAAAAGATTTTCATAAGAAAGTTCATCTTTATCCGGATCAAAACCATTTAAATTCCCTAAAAGGAAACGAAACGTATTTCGAATTTTCCGATACGCGTCGCTTAATTGATCTAAATTTTCTTTAGAAATACGAATATCCTCATGATAGGAGCTTGAGGCAACCCATAAACGCAAAATATCCGCGCCACTATTTTTTATAATATCTAACGGTGAAATCACATTTCCTAAAGATTTCGACATCTTACGCCCTTGGCCGTCGACCACAAATCCATGTGTCAAAACCGATTTAAACGGCGCTTTATTTTCAATGCAAACGCCAGGAATTAAAGAAGATTGAAACCAACCCCGATGTTGGTCAGAACCTTCCAAATACAAATCCACCGGAAGCGGCATTTTTAATTTTCCTTTTATAACCGCTTGATGACTGACACCTGAATCAAACCAAACATCTAAAATATCTTTAGTTTTTTGAAAATGCGTGCCACCACAAGCCGGGCATTTAAATCCTTTAGGCAAAAGTTGCGCAATTTCTTTTTCAAACCAAATATTTGTCCCTTCTTTTCTAACCATATCCGCAAAATGTTCAATCACTTCCACATAAAGCTTATGCTCGCCTTTGCATCCTTCACACGCAAGCGCTGGAATCGGCACGCCCCAATAACGTTGACGCGACAAACACCAATCCGGGCGCGTTTTAATCATTCCCAACATGCGCTCTTGTCCAGCATCTGGAATCCACTGAATATTATTTTTAACAATATCGCCTAATTTCTGTCGTAAATTATTATGATTAATATTAATGAACCATTGTTTTGTCGCGCGAAAAATAATCGGCTTTTTACATCGCCAGCAATGAGGATACGAATGCGTAATATTCTTTGTATCAAATAAAAGCCCACGATTTTTAAGATCTTCTATAATTTCTGGATTAGCCTTAAACACATGTTTGCCTGTAAACGGTGCGCCATCGTCAGTAAAAACACCGCGGTCATTGACCGGCATCAAAATTTCAAGTCCATATTTTAATCCGGTCTGAAAATCATCCTGCCCATGGCCCGGCGCGGTATGAACTAAACCTGTTCCGTCTTCTTTGGTCACATAATCCGCTGTGACAACAGCACATTTAACAAATTTTCCAAAAGGATGTATATAACGAAGATTTGTGAGATCTTTTCCTTTTTTCTTAACTGAAACCAGATAATCAGAATTCGACAAAAGAACACGAGATAAGTTTTCTTCACAAATCAAAATTTCTTTTTCCGTATCTACAAACGAATAATTAAAATCTTGATGAACCGCGACCGCCACATTGGCCAATAAGGTCCACGGCGTTGTGGTCCAAACTAAAAGAAAAACTTTTTTATTTTTGGACAACCCAACACTTTCCGGATTTTTAACCTCAAACTTCACATAAATAGAAGGCGATGTATGATCTTCGTATTCGACTTCAGCCTCGGCCAGTGCGGTTTCACAATCAAAACACCAATTAACCGGTTTTAATCCTCTATAGACATAACCGCGTTTTGTTAATTCGCTTAACGAACGCAAAATCCAATATTCATATTCTGGATCTAATGTTAAATACGGATTATTCCACTCTCCTAAAACACCCAAACGCTGAAATTGCTCGCGCTGAATCCCGACGTATTTCATCGCGTATTCATGCGCTTTCTTACGAAATTCCACACAATCCACTTGCGATTTATCTTTTCCCATTTCTTTTAATAACGCATGCTCAATCGGAAGCCCATGACAATCCCAACCGGGGACATAAAGAGCATCTAAACCTTGCATGGTTTTTGATTTGACGATAATATCTTTAAGAATTTTATTTAACGCATGGCCGATATGAATATTGCCGTTAGCATACGGCGGGCCGTCGTGAAGAAGAAAAGTTTTCTTGCCTTTTGATTTTTCGCGAATTTTTTGATACAGCCCTTCATCGTCCCATTTCTTTAAAAAATTCGGTTCTTTCTGGGCAAGCCCAGCCTTCATGGAAAAATCCGTTTGAGGAAGATTTAATGTTTTCTGGTAATCGTTCATTTTATATATTTTCCAATCAAAACTTTATAACGTTTTTTAATTTCTTCAGGAATAACCGAACCGCTCGTCACAAGCGCATACTTTAGCGCATCGCTCGCATCAAACTTTTCAATTTTTCCCACTTTAGGTATAGCAATTTTAAGGATTTCTTTGGCTTTTGCAACATTTTTATTTAAGTTATTGATAATCATCTCAATGGTAACGGTATCATGCTCCGGATACCAGCAATCATAATCCGTAACAGCCGCGAGTGTCGCGTAAGCGATTTCTGCTTCCCGCGCAAGTTTCGCTTCAGTCATATTAGTCATCCCAATAATATCCATACCCCAACTGCGATAAAGATTCGATTCCGCCTTCGTCGAGAATTGCGGGCCTTCCATATTCACATACGTCCCGCCTTTATGAACGGTTGCATTCGCTTTCTTAACCGCTTCAACTAAAATATCACAAATCTGTGCATCCACCGGATCTCCAAAACTCACATGCGCTACAATACCGTCGGTAAAAAAACTTGCTTGACGATTACGATTCGTTCTATCCAAAAATTGATCCGGGACCACAAAATCTAACGGCTTAATATTTTCCTTAAGACTCCCCACAGCAGAAACAGAAATAATGGCGTCCACCCCCATTCGTTTCATTTCAAAAATATTCGCACGATAATTGATTTGGCTTGGTGAAAATTTATGCCCCTTGCCATGACGGGCGACAAAAACCACTTCTGTCCCTTCGATAACGCCGCTTACAAAATTCCCTGACGGCGGGCCAAAAGGCGTATCCACGACCATATGCTCTTGTTTCTCTTCAAAACCATCCATATCATATAAACCACTCCCGCCAATAATTCCAACTTTTGCCATGATTTCCTCCTTGTTAAGATGAGCGAATAGCTTATAACCGTTAGCGCGTTTAAATTCAAAATTTCTCTATTCGCTGTACTCTATACGCTAAACGCTATTGAGATAATTCTTTCGCGCGTTTTTCTGCTGCCTGAAAAGCTTTCTTAAATATTTCACCAATGTGAGCTTTAAAAAAAACATCGAGAGCCGCCTGTGTCGTTCCGCCTTTAGAAGTTACTTTTTGTCGTAACGTTTCCGGCGATTCTTGTGACTTTTCCAATAATGCAAAACTTCCTTCAATAGTTTGAGCCACCAAAATTTTGGAAGTCTCAAAATCAAAACCTAATCTTTGAGCCGCCTTCATCATACATTCGACGAATAAAAATACATACGCCGGCCCGCTTCCGGAAACTGCGGTAATCGCATCAATATATTTTTCGTCGAGAATAAGCGTCTTTCCAATTGTATCAAATATTTTTTTGGTTTCTTTCAAATCTTTATCGCCGGCATATTTTCCTTTTGCCATAGCTGTCATGCCAACGCCGACCTGCGCAGGCAAATTGGGCATCGTGCGGATAACTTTTATTTTTCCTAAACGTTTTTCAATAAATGCGGTCGTAATACCCGCCGCAATAGAAATCACCAATTGATCTTTTGCAATAAAACTTTTCATTTCGTTTAAAACACTTTCAAAGTCCTGGGGTTTGACCGCCAGAATGATAATAGAAGATTTCTTGATGACTGTTTCGATATCAACAATTTGAATTTTAAATTTCTTTTTTAAATCCTGTGCGCGCTTATTATCTTTTTCGGCAATAAAAATAGTGTTATTTTTAACAACGCCTTTTAAAATTGCCTGACCCATGTTGCCACAACCAATAAAACCTATTTTCTTTAGCATAATAACCTTCTTTTTATTTAAATATCGCTGATCCAATCCTAAGCATATTCGCGCCTTCTTCAAGCGCGATTTCATAATCCGCGCTCATGCCCATGGATAAGTATTTCATTTCTAAATTATTCTGTATACCTATTTTCTCGATTATTTCATCGCGCAATAATCGAAGCCCGCGAAAACATTCACGAATAATATTTTTATCTTCAGCTAAAGGAGCCATCGTCATAAGTCCAAGCACGCGAATATTTTTTAATCCTATAATATCTTTCACCAGTTGAAATCCATTATCTTTATCCGCGCCGAATTTTTGTTTTTCACCGGGAATATTGACCTGAACCAAAATATCCATTTGTTTATTGATTTTGATCGCTTGTTTTTCGATTTCTTGCGCCAGTTTCAAACTATCAACCGATTGGATTAAATCCACGACGGGAAGAATAAGTCTTACCTTGTTAGTTTGAAGATGCCCGATAAAATGTTTTGTAACTTTCACACCAAGCTTATCAAGCGCTTCAAACTTTTTTATCGCATCCTGCGCATAATTTTCTGCAACATGCTTAACACCGGCGTCAATTGCTTCTTTAGCAGAAATGACATCTGTATATTTCGTAACCGCAACCAGGACAATACTTTTTGGGTCTCGCCCAACGCGCGCACAAATAGATTTTATTTTATTATTAATATTATTTAAATTATCCTTAATCATTGGCGATTAAAGTAACATAAAATAAAAAGAGAGTCAATAAAAGAGCAAGCAGATAACGCTCATAACAACCAATCTGTCATTCCTGACTTCCTCGATTTTTTATTTAGCGATGTTAAGGAATCTATTAAAATGGGGAAAATTAATTTAGAAGAGCGAGATTCCTGCATCCGCAGGAATGACAACGTAAAGATTTTGAATTATATTCGACTATTTTTCTCGATTTGCGCTGATGAATCAACCATCCCCAAAAACATCGGCAAATTATCGATTGGAGTGATATTAATAATCACAGGCACAAGTCCGTTGATTTGAATATTTTCCAGCGCTTTCGGGTCGGTCGGCCAATTGAACTCTACGCCATCGCCTTTTTTCTCAATTTGAAATTTATCCGGATTTAAATCAATCCCGCCGGGGGCTTGTTCTTTTCCTACGATTGCTTTATCTGCCACATCAACACTTGAAATCTTAAAAACATTATCGATAAAAGGCGTTAACTCAGAAACCAAAGCGTCATAACGATCATACCCCAACGCGAAGGCAATCTTTTGTTTCTTTTCAAAAGTTAATTCTTCATTTTTCGCTTCCAAAATACTAAGCATACTTTGCCAAATATGACATTTTGATGGCGCAATAGCTAACCTTAACGGCATATCTTGATCAAAAGTTATTTCTCCTAAACTTTTGCGCCTATAAATATTTTCTTTAGCCAAAGAATCTTGGCTCCATACAATATGAATCAATCCAGGCTTATGGAGAATCCTCACTCGGGCAGATTGCCCTTGACCATGTCCTCCCACATATATCGGCTCATCTCCTTGAGCTCTTATAACGCCTGAAGATTCAAAAATAATATTATAAATTGTTTCAAAATTTGTTGCATGTCCTACCAAATCGCCAGAGTCTAATTTCTCCCCTTCTGCACTAACAAAAGGCGACGCTTGCCAAGCAGTAATATCAAGAAAAGGCCTGCCATTTTGTTTTGATATATTTTTTACTAACAACTCAAAAAGGACAGCTTTTTCTTGTTCAGCAATACTTTTTTCCAAATAAGAAATTTTATACCCTTTCAAATCCGAATAATTATCATCATAAATAGGATCTGGAAAAGCTTTAATCTTTATTAATAATTCTTTTAACTCATTTAAAATTTTTAAAACATCTTCGGCAGGCTTTCTAATCATTTGATGTATTAAAACATTCTCAATATGATTGATAACCTCGCGAGCTTCTTGTTCTGTCATCATCGCCTGATCGCCTCCTAAGCCTCTCACATCTGTCAAATCAAAAGGAATAAGTTTCGATTCCGGAGATTTTTCTGGTACAACCATCTTATGCAAAGGCTGAAGAACATTAAATATTTCTCCTGTTCTTGGATCAAGGGCTCCGGTATAAACCACTCTAGTTGACCCTTCTTCGATGTCTCCCATGTCTTTCACATTAAAAATCCCCTGATTAATAAATTCCTTGTTTAAACGATGCTTATTGGGAACATTATTGCTGCGGCCTCCTATTAAAGTAACTTCCAAATCCGCCTTATCAATAGATTGCGAATCCAGTCTTGATTGCATTTTCTCTAAAGCGAAATTGATGAAATCCGTCGGTTTAGACAAATAGTGTAAATGAGCTAAGAATCCAATCTTTTTTTCTTTATCCCAAATAATAACAATAAAGCACGGATTAGCTCCTGTGGATACCAAAATAGGGTTCTGTTGTTTTGCATCTGTCACGGCATAATG
>JAKQLT010000034.1 GCA_029567025.1 Candidatus Omnitrophota bacterium
GTGGCCGGCTTAAGAAGATTATGAGTGGAAAGCATTAAATTTTCTGCCTCGGCTCTGGCTTCTTTAGTTAAAGGAACATGAACCGCCATTTGGTCACCATCAAAATCCGCGTTAAAAGCTGTACAAACAAGCGGGTGAATTTGAATCGCTTTTCCTTCAATTAAAACCGGACGAAAAGCTTGAATACCTAAACGATGCAAAGTCGGGGCACGATTTAACAAGACATAAGCGCCTAAAATAATTTCTTCTAAAATATCCCAAACTTCATCATGGCCCGCTTCAATATAACGAGAAGCAGAGCGAACATTATGAACTATCTCTCTCTTGATTAACTGAGCAATAATAAATGGTTTGAACAATTCCAAAGCCATGATTTTCGGCAAACCACATTGATCAAGATTTAATTTAGGATTAACCACAATAACAGAACGACCGGAATAATCAACGCGCTTACCTAATAAGTTCTGACGAAAACGACCTTGTTTTCCTTTCAAAGTGTCGGCTAAAGATTTGAGTTGTCTTTTTTGACCAGTAGAGGCGGTCACAGTTTTAGTATGACGAGCAGAATTATCAATTAAAGCATCAACTGCTTCTTGAAGCATTCTTTTTTCGTTGCGACAAATAACTTCCGGCGCGTTTAAATCAATCAATTGTTTTAAACGATTATTACGATTGATAACGCGACGATATAAATCATTTAAATCAGAAGCGGCAAATCGTCCTCCATCAAGTGCTACCATCGGTCTTAAATCTGGTGGTACAACGGGCAAAACATTGAGGATCATCCACTCCGGTCTTAAATTATTATTTTTAAAACTCTTTAAAAGTCTAAGTCTTTTAATAATTTTCTCTTTTTTTGATTCAACTGCATCTTTTAGTTTTTCTTCAAGGTTAGCAATACTTTTTTCTAAATCAATTTTACTCAAAAGTTGACGAATTGCATCAGCGCCAATCGCCGCTTCAAAAAGATGACCGAATTTTAGACTTAAATCTTGATATTGTTGTTCAGATAAAATAAGCAGTGGTTTTAAGTCTTTCAATTCCTTCTGTGTCTGAGCATAGTCTTCATCTAAGCGCGCTATTTTATCTTCTTTTATTTTTAAAGCTTCTTTTAAATCAATTTCTTCTTTTTCTTCCTTGGCTTTTTTAACTTGATTATTATATTCGTTTTCAATGCTTTTTAATTTACTTTTGTATTCCGCCTTAATTTGATTGATGGCTGCGTTTTTCAAATTTTCGTCTACATCAATCACAATAAAGCTGGCGTAATATATAACTTTTTCCAAAGATTGAATCCCTAAATTCAAAAGTAAACCAATCTTAGATGATAAACCTCTTAGAAACCAAATGTGTGAAGCCGGAACCTGAAGATTAATATGACCAAAGCGTTCGCGTCTGACAATACTTCTGGTAACTTCAACGCCGCATTTATCACAAACAATTCCTTTGTATCTGATTTTTTTATATTTACCGCAAGCGCATTCCCAGTCTTTGGTAGGACCAAAAATCTTTTCACAAAACAAACCATCCTTTTCTGGTTTTTGTGTGCGATAATTAATTGTTTCCGGACGCAAAA
>JAKQLT010000046.1 GCA_029567025.1 Candidatus Omnitrophota bacterium
CGCCGGAAAAAATATAAAGAGAAATAATTCCATTAAGCAGACCCCATAACGCGTTTTGGTTTTGTTTGATATTAATGTCAGCAGAAAATTCTTTGGAATCAACTCCCAACTGTAAAATCTTTCCGATGACATCGATTGACCTGGCATTCGCGTTAAGAATTTGAGCATTAAGCGCCTCCGGTAAATTCATTTTCGCGGGCTGCAGCATATAGGTCATTAATATTCTGAACAGTTCACCATCATTGAGAAAGAAGTCGATATATATATATGAAAATTCCGTTAGAAAATCAGTGGAAGAGCTTTTTTTATCAAGAAGTACCGCAACCTGACTGTTGAAATCATCAATATCATTTAACAGAATCTGCGCATAAATTTCTTCTTTGCTCTCAAAGTAAAGATAAATGGATCCTTTTCCCAACTCCGAAGATTTCGCTATTTCATCGACGGTTACTTGATTAAAACCTTTTTTAAAGAATAACGATCGCGCTGACTTGAGAATTAATTTTTTGCGGCTGTCTTTTTCTTTTACTCTTCGTTCCAGAAGTCCCACAGCGTTTTTCTTCCCCGTTGAAATGCAACCGTGCAGAAAAATAACGGTCAATATATGACCGGCGGTCATTTTCTTTCTAGAACAATAGAACCATAAAGTCAAGGGAAATAATCTTCTCAGAAAGGAATGTTTTTATTATTGATTAAAGAAATAAAGGTAATACCGAAGTATTACCGTATGTATATGATATATTATATTTTTTATCTTAAATAGTCGCTGCGCTAATTCCTCATTTTAACCAGTCATTCATTGATAGTTCACCCTTCTGAGATCATTTATCATCAATCTATTTTTTTACTCTTCTCTAAAGCCATTCTTAAATTATTTTGAGTATTTTTGTTTAGAGGATTGATCCGTAATGATTTTTCAAAATACTTAATTCCTTCTTGGATTTTTCCTTTTTCCACAAAGGCAATTCCCGCCATATCATACGCTGCCTGATAATCAGGTTTTATCTTGATAGCTTTTAAAGCGTACTCGATGGATTGATTGAACTTGCCATCTTCGAGGTAGATAAATCCGATGCTGAAATAGGTTTCCGCTGAAAATTTATAAATTCGAGCGGACATTTCGAAATTTTGCAATGCCTCGTGACGCTTTCCCATTTTTTGAAAAACGACAGCCTTATTATTATATGCCGGATAAAATTGAGGACGAATTTTTAAGGTCATATCGAAATATTTTAACGCTTTCTCATACTCTCCCCGTTTAGCCATCTCCTGACCGATAATCTGATAGGCCATGTGATTATTAGGATCTTTCTCCAGTGCGTTTTCAAACAAGGTTACCGTATCAACCCAGAGATTTACTTGATTACGGCTGGCGACCGTAAAAAACATGATTACCAGAATGAATAAAACGATCAATACTTTTTTTGAAAAAACAGTTTTTGAAAAAACTTTTTCTCCCCCCCAAGCAATCATTATAAAGATGCCGATAAACGGAACATACGCATAACGATCGGCCATCGTGTGATCGGCAATCTGAATAAAACCGATCACCGGGACGAAAGTGCCCAGATACCAAAACCAGCCCACCGGCAAATAAGGGTGTTTTTTAAAATATCGGCAGACAAAAATTGTCAGAAGAATCAAAAAAATCGCGCAGGCAAACAGCTTCCAAAAGGGAACACTTAAAGATAAATAATAAACATGCAAATCCAAAGGGAAAAATAAATTTTTCAGATATACCACATAGGAATAAACCACATTACCCATTCGCCAGGCGAAAGTCGTGTATATGGTTTGATCGGTTCGCGGTGCGCCAATGGTTACAAAAATCAAGATCGCCGATAAAATAAAAAGCGGAATTTTCTCCATAATCAGAAAACTGATTTTTTCTTTTTTCAAATTTAGCGGATGGCCTGTTACCTCTTCTATCGCAAGGGCTGTTCTGTTGAGCGGCCAATAATCAAGAAGCAGCAGAGTAAAGGGTAGCGTTACCAGCATCGGTTTCGACATCAGGCCCATGGCAAAACTGATCATTACCGGCACGTAGCGTTTCCAGCCGGGCCGTTTTGCGTACCACACATAGCACAGCATGGTCGTCATCCAGAAAAACGTGCTCAAGACATTTTTGCGTTCAGCGATCCAGACAACGGATTCCACATTGATC
>JAKQLT010000048.1 GCA_029567025.1 Candidatus Omnitrophota bacterium
GAACGAGCGCCCGCTCTTTCGGCAGAATCACGCACCGCGCGTTTTTCAACAGCCGTAATTCCTGACGGAATCGCGATGACCATCGCCGGACGAACCAAAACCTTCCTATGATGAACTTTTTTTATAAAATATTTAAGCATCGCCTCTGTAACTTCAAAATCAGAAATAACACCATCTTTCATAGGACGAATAGCAATAATATTCCCAGGAGTTTTTCCTAACATACGCTTGGCCTCTTCCCCAACCGCTAAAACACGATTCGTTTCTTTTTCAATAGCAACAACAGATGGTTCACAAAGGACAACTCCTTCTCCTCGAACAAAAACTAAAGTATTGGCTGTCCCTAAATCAATACCCATATCATTGGAGAAAAGACCTAAAACATAATTAAAAAACTTTTTAGCGATTTTCATAAATTTTTGCCACATGACAACTCCCTTGGAAAAGAATTTTTATATAAGATTATAGTAGAAGTATATATAAGAAGTTAAAAGTTCGCTTAATAATATATGAAAAGAATTTTACTGTCAAATAGTTTATTTTTAATACAAAAATATTTTCTTTATTTTCAACTATAATCCGAAAACCTCTTGCCAAAAAGTTCTTCCCTGGATATAATCATCAAAAATTATTTTAAAATTAAAAAATTCCGCGAAACATAGGAGCTTTCATGTTAAAAATCTTACGCAAAAAAGGCGTGGCTAAAAAAATCCTTTGGGCTGTGACCATTATCATTATTTTTGCCTTTGGATTTGGAGGAACAGCCTATATGGTGGCACGCCAACAACAAAAAATTAAATATGCCGGAAAAATATTTGGAAAAACGATCTCTTTTGAAGATTACGAAAAAGCCTATCAAGAAACAGTCATTCAATCCATGCTTCATTATGGAGATGACTTTTCTAAAATACGTGAACATTTGGATTTAGACACAGAAACATGGGACCGCCTGATTTTACTCTTTGAAGCGAATCGCCAAAAAATCCAAGTAACCGATAAAGAAATCGTAGACATTCTTGAGCAATATCCTATTTTCCAAAGGAATGGAAAATTCGATAATGGATTATATAACAATATTCTACGCTATGTTTTCAATATCCGCCCGCGCCCTTTTGAAGAACATATACGTAACAGCATCAAACTTCAAAAATTATTTTTTAATCAAACGAATTCTATCCTTTTGTCTGAGGCAAAAATCTTTGAAGAATACAAACAACGTAATGAAAAAATACAAGTAAATTACATCTTAATAACCTCCGAACAATTAAAAAATAATATCATCGTTGAGGAAAAAGAAGTTCGCGCTTATTATGAAGAACAAAAAAACGCGTTCTTATTTCCAGCATCCACCAATTTTGAATACTTAGAAATTCCTTTCCCTTCTAAACAACAAAATGAGACGGACAAAACAGAAAACACCTTCGATCCTATCAAAGATGACCTACGCCATAAAGCAGAAGCGATCTATGACCAACTTCAAACAAATATTTCTTTTTCACAAATCGCAAAAGAACATCAATTAGAAGTAAAAACAACCGATTTCTTTTCTATTGAAAAACCCAAACTAACATTGGGCTGGCCTTATCAAGCATTGATTGATATTTTCCAAATGGATGATAAAACAATTTATGGACCTTTTGAAACACCCATAGGCCTCTATATCGTAAAAATCAAAGAAAAAAAAGAAGCTTATATCCCGGAATATGAGACCGTTAAAAATGAAGTAAAAAACGCCTTAATAGAGAAAAAAGCCCAAGCCCTATCTTTAGAAAAAGCAAACGAAACTCTTTCTTTTCTTAAAACATCCTATCAAGAACCGAAAAATTTTGAAGAAACGGCAAAGAAATTCAATCTTGAATTTTATCAAACGCCTCTTTTTAAGCGCGGAGAATACTTAACAAATCTTGGGATTTCCAGAACATTTGAAGACGCAGCTTTTGCCTTAACAGATAAAAATCCAATAAGCGACCTCATCAAAACAGGAAAAGGATTTTGCATCCTTCAATTCGAAAAATATGAGGCTGTAGATGAAAAAGCATTTGAAAAAGAAAAAGATGCTTTTTCTGAGAACCTTCTGACAGAAATGAGAAATCAAGCTTTTGGAGAATTTTTAACAGGATTAAGATTTAAAGCAAAATTAGAAGATAATATCTCTCCATTAAAAAGAGAGCAGAAAAAAAGACGTTAAGATATTTTTCAAGCATTTATTTTTCGCTAAAAATATCTTGAAAATCTTCCGTTAAGACATTTTCAACAGCTTTCACAACCCCTTGTTTATTAACAAACACGTACGTCGGGACACCCATCACTTGATATGCACCCGCAACCTCTCCGTCCGCATCAAAAAACACGTCAAACGCAAAATTATGTTTCTTAAAATACGCGTTGACCTGGGAAGCAGATTCACCCAAATCTACTAAAATTAGTTTAATATTATTATTTTCTATTTTTTCTTTATCCGCATTAAGTTGGCTTAATTGTTCGCGACAATGCGGGCACCACGTCGTCCAGAAGAAAATAATAGCATCCTGACCATTGCGCAGCTCTGTGAAATTCCGTATTTCTCCTTTAAGATTTTTTAAAACAAATTCAGGAGCCATTTGATCCAATAAAGGATTTTTCATAAAGAAAAACTGCGCGCGCCCCATAAGTGGATATAAAAGAAAAACCGCAAAAATAACAATAAAAAATACTTTTATAAAATTTTTCATTTCTCCCCTTTCCCAACAACACTTTTTATCCAATTTAAATATTCTGCTTCGCCTTTAATAATAGGAAGGGCGATGATTTCAGGCACTTGATAACTATGCAAAAATTTAATTCTTTGAACCAACAGTTCAAAAAGTTCTTCTTTTGTTTTAATGACTAACAATGCCTCTTGCGCATCATCAATCTTGCCTTCCCACCAAAACAACGAATAAAGATTATCCACAATATTAACGCATGCGGCTAATTTTTCTTCAAGAATCCCTGTCGCAATCATTGTAGCTTCTTTTTTATCTTTTGCTGTTACTAAGACCACGCAATACATTGTTTTATCCTTTCTTCATCATCAACGATAACATCCTTCCTTTTTCCACATCTCCGCGGCGATAAGAGAAACAATGAGCAGACGTAAAAGTATCGATCCCCGAATCTAAAATATTATTTTCTTTAACGCCCCATTCCATCGCTTGATGTTTATTAGCCAATGGCAAATCCAAATATACTTTTCCCTCTTTCTCAAAAACTTCTCGGGGAAAATAATCTTTAAAAAATTCTTTAACTTCGCACGATTCACGATGAATACAAGGGCCAAAAGCGACCTTCACATCCTCTGATTTGGTTTGCCATTTTCGCTGTAATATGTTTAACCCTTCAACGAGAATCTTAGCTTGCGTGCTTTTCCACCCTGCATGAAATAATCCCATCACCTGATGCGCGGTATCATAAACAAAAATCGGAACACAATCCGCTGTGCGAATAGCTAAAGGGACATTTGAAAGCTGCGTTATCAATCCATCCGCTTCTTCAATAGGATACTTTTCTTTTTTCTCATCAACAATCACAATATCATTGCCATGGATCTGCCGCACAATCACAACAGTGTTTACTTGAAAACCTAATTCTAAAGAAAGAAAATCTTTTTGTTCTTCGGTTAAATCATCAGCGTCAGAAGCTAAAACGAAATCCTTTTTGCGCTCACTATGATAAACAAGAACTTCCGAAGGGAAAAAATCTTTAAACAATCTCATCTTTTCCATCCGCGTCTAAAAAATCATCTTGTAATAAAGGCCTTGTCTCTGATGAAGCTACTCCTTCGACATTTCGCAATTTTCTCTCAATGGTTCGCGATTTACGTTCTGCCTCTTCAATGGTGGAACTGGCTTGCCGCAATTTATCAGAGGTCTTTCGTAAAATATCTCCGAATTTTCCAAATTCAGATTTAACCGCACCTAAAAGATTCCACACTTCACTCGCGCGTTTTTCAACAGCAAGCGTGCGAAACCCCATCTGAAAGCTATTTAAAACTGCTGAAATTGTTGTCGGGCCAGCCACAATAATTTTATACTCCCTTTGAAGCGATTCAAATAATCCCGGTCGACGAAGAACTTCGGCATATAATCCTTCCGTCGGGAGAAACAACATGCCAAAATCTGTTGTCTGCGGCGGATCAATATATTTATCATGAATTTTTTTTGCTTCCATTTTTAAGCGATTTTCCAAATTTTTTCCCGCCTCTTTAATGGCTTCTACATCCGCCATGTCCGTAGCATCTTGCAACCGCTGATAATCTTCCATTGGAAACTTTGAATCAATAGGAAGCCAAACAACCTGTTCATCTTTTCCAGAAAATTTAATGGCGAATTCAACAGGATCTTTACTTTGAGATTTTGTCACAACATTTTTCGCATATTGTTCCGGCGTTAAAATCTGTTCTAATAAATTCCCTAACTGGATCTCTCCTAAAATGCCTCGAGACTTGACGTTTGAAAGGACTTTTTTTAAATCCCCAACGCCAGAAGCCAAGGTCTGCATTTCCCCTAACCCTTCGTGGACTTTCTCTAATCTCTCGCTCACTAATTTAAACGAATCGCCTAAACGCTTTTCCAATGTAGATTGTAATTTTTCATCAACCGTTTCGCGAATCTTCTCTAATTTTTTATCGTTATCCTCTAAAATCGTCCTTAATTGCAATTCAACGGTATCGCGTAATTTATCAAATTTATTTTCGTTCATTCCCGTCAAAACAGTTAACTGTTTAGAAAATGTTTCTGTAAAAATATTAAGACTTTTTCCTAATTCTTGCCTGTTTTGCGCCATTTCTTCACGGACAAGACGACCAATATCCTGCTGATATTTTTCACGCGCAAAATTTCGTAATAAAAGAATAGCTAAAAAAATAACATTAAGACATAAAAGAATCAAAATGGGAATAACCATATTTTATTTATTTTTTTCTTCTAAAATTTTTATAATTTTATTTAATCGAGAAATAACCATTACCGGAAGGATAATAATCCACGCAATAAACAATATCTTCCAACCAACAAGAACCATAAACATCCACAAGGTTGTCGAAAGCGGACACATCATTGAAAACTCCTTTCTTGATAAAAAACATCTCTGACTCGCACTGATTATAATGTGTTATTATCGTCAAGTAAAGTGAAGATATGCACTCAAACGCTTATTCTTTTTCCCCATATTTTCTTAAAAAAGATAAGAAAAAATAAAAAGGCCAAAGATGCTATGGAAATAAGAATTCCTGCTAATCTCACAGAAGATAACCCGAAATGAATAATTACCTTATGTTTTCCAGAGGGAACTTTAAAAACAATTAATCCAGACTCATTATCAGGATCTATCGGCGTTTCCTTTCCATCAACAAAAACCCTCCATCCTGGAAAATAAAACGTATGAAAACATAATATCGAATCCTTATAAGCATGCACTTCAAAAAAATATTTCACAGAGGAAATTCTTTTTTCTCTCTCAACAACAGCATCTCCAAGCCAAACTTCTAATTTATTTTTAGGAAACTTTGATGGAACTCTTTTAGTCCAAATAGAAATAAATTCTACATGATCTAAAGGAGAATTATACCTCCCCGAATCAAATCCTTTTTGAAAATCAATATTCTTTGATGTTGGCGGGTGGCAATAAGATATATTTATTAAGAAAATAAGACCTATAGCGAACGCCAAGAAATACTTTTGATAAGGGATTTTAAAAAAAGCCCATGCCCCCACTAATACAGAAATAGCAAACGAAACGATCATTAAATATCTCCAAGGAAACTGAACAAAATGCATCAAAGGGATTCTTTCCCATATTCGTGAGGAAAAAGGTAAAGTAAAAAAAACAGCTATTATGGCCATAACAGCAAATATGATAAAAAATTTAACAACCTGTTTAGAATCTTTATATTTTTTTATAAAGAAAACAAAAGATATTATGACCAACAATATATGCGCATACCCTAAATGAAAATCCATTCCGTCATAAGGGCCTGGACAAGAATATCCATAATTCCAACGCGCTTTAAAAAGTTGATACGGATATAAAAAGTGCCAGCGATAATTAAATTGGCCTTTTACAAGGATGTCCATATTAACAAATTTCTTTTCTAAAAGAGCAGGAACCCAAAAAAAAGATGTTATCGAAAAAGCTAAGAAAATCATTAACAATGATAAAAATAAATATTGATTAGAGTAAGTTTTCGGCTCTGCCCCACATAAAAATAAAAGATATCCAATCATAAAAGGAAAAAAAATAAAATTACTTAATTGATGCGCTAAAATAAGCCCTGATAAAAAAACTATGCCTAAAATAAAATAGCGTCGCTGAAAAGTTTTACTTAATCGATATAACGCCCAAAGAATCAAAGGGAAAAAGATAAAAGATGTTAATTCCGCATAAGCTGCGCGTACATAAAGTTCAAGTATATGATAAGGAGAAAACAAATAGGCAATAGCTGATACTAAAGCGGCATCATGCCCAAACCAATCTTTTACCGCTATATACATCGCAACACCGGATAAAAAAACAACTATAAAACAAGCGCTATTAAGTCCTAAAACAGGATGGT
Source organism: Candidatus Omnitrophota bacterium (assembly GCA_029567025.1). GTDB lineage: Bacteria > Omnitrophota > Gorgyraeia > Zapsychrales > Zapsychraceae > JADFXT01. The sequence goes on from JAKQLT010000048.1 coordinate 6,572, forward strand.
GAAAGATCCATGTCAAAAATGCCGCTAAATAAGAAAACAATGGCTGATAAAAATTAAACATCGCATACCCATAACCAAAAAATAAATCTGGAACCCAGCGAACAAGTATCTGACCATCACCCCAATAACGACTCATAGAGACAACTTTTATAAAACCACTTTCAGCATCATGCCCAGGAAGAAGCTCCTTTCCCAATAACGGCCAACACACAATAATAGAAAAAACAAGAATCCAAAATAAATAAATTATATCTATAAAACAATTCTTCCTATTAGCCTTTTTTACCATCAATAAATCCCCTTTTCTTTTAAAGGACACTTTTCACATAAAGGCGTTGTTTTACAAAAATCTTTTCCCAAGCGAACAATAAGCGCATGAAACTCATTAAACATTTTTACATCATGCGGCAGATAAGACATAAAAATATCCTGAACCTGATCATAACCCGCATCTTTTTGAATCAAGCGATGACGCAATAAAAACCTTTTTGTATATGCATCAATAACAAAAACAGGTTTATAAAACGCATATAAAAGAATTGAATCCGCGGTTTCAGGGCCAATACCTTTAATATCCAAAAGTTTCTGTCGTAAAACAGGCCATTGGTCTTTCGCCATTTTCTTTAAACTTCCTTGATATTCTGAAAATAAAAAATGAATAAAATTCTTAATCCGAAGGGCTTTCACATTAAAATAACCAGAAGGCTTTATTAAAAAAGCTAACTTTTTCAAAGAAATCCGCGCCAAAGACATAGGCGTCAAAACCCGATGATCTTTTAAATTCTTAATCGCTTTTTCTACATTTTTCCAATTCGTATTTTGCGTGAGAATCGCTCCAACAATAATTTCAATCTGTGTTTCACCCGGCCACCATTGTTGAGGACCAAAAGATTGATAAAGAATATGATAAATTTTGAAAAGAATACAAGAAGAAACTTTTGGCATAATTCTTTTATTTATATAAAACCATTAATACGGATTCTTTTTATGCAAATAATCATAAATTATCTTCCACTTTTTTTGGCATGAAGAGCATGTTTCATTGGGCTTATAATTCATACAATAATAAATAAGATGGAAAACTTTTTCTGAATAAGTCGCCATAAAAACCAACCAATCTTGTTCTGTTTTTGCCGCTAAAGCTTGTTGTTTTGTCCACGGACTAAACATGCCACGGCTTTTAATAGGATACGTAGTAAAATAATTTCTTAAATAAAGAGAAATAAAAATAAAAGAAATCATGATAACGCATTCCAACACATAAGGAAATCGTTCAATAAATTTATATAAGAAAAATCCTGATAAAAGCATCATAAAAAGCCAAGCCCCCATAATACGTAATGCGTGCGGAATGCCTAAAGTCGTTAACGCTGAAGGAAACATGCCAATTAATATATTTACAAAACAAAAAAATATAAAAAGAATATCTTTAATAAAAGATTCTCTATCTTTTTCTCTACGAAAAAACTTCATTAAGATAAAAATAACCCCTAACACTAAAGCAAAAATATCAACCCAACTGAAAATGCCGCAAAAATGTGTGGAATGCATATAATTACTATCGCCACTGACAAAGAGAAACTCTGGATTAAAATGAAGAATAAAATTTCTCAAAAAGATTCCTAAAACATCAAAAAAGGTCCCTTGTTTCCCCTGAACAGACAAAAAATCCTTCGAAAAAATACTAATATCATTAAATCTCTGCTGCAAACTCCCATCCAATGTCTGAATAACAACCGGAAAACTAAACAAAATAATCGTTATAATAAAAACAATTAAATTTCTAAAACAAAAAGGCTTATAACGATGTCTAATTACGCCACAAAAAATAAGCATGAAAGGTAGTTGTGCGCGCGTGGGGGGATAAGAATAAGCCGCACACGAAAAAAGAAATCCCGCCCCTATCATGGACAAAAGATGATTTGATTTAAACAAAAGATATAATCCCCAAATCAAAAAGATCAAAACAAAAGAAGATTCATAAGCAATGCGGGAAAAAGGCCACATCCAAGGAGAAATAGATGCAACAAGCATCGTCACTATGGCAAAAAGAAAAGCTTTTTCTTTAGATAATGCGTTATCTTTTTTTGAGTCTAAAAATAAGAAAAAGAATATTTTTGCTAAAAAAAACAAACCTATAAGACTTATGATATATCCAAAAGCCGTAAATCCATGAAAACTGGCTATAGAAAATCCAAATAATTTAGCCCATAAAATCCCCGGATAAATATACGTAGGCGGCTTAGGAGTTCCAAAATTAAGCTGAAAAAAAAGAGATGGTTTTCGCCCCAAAGGATCAACGCCTTCTGTCGCTAAACACTGAATCGTTGCTGCAGAAGCTAATTCATCAACATGAAAACCGGAAGGGACATTCTCTAAATTATAAAATCTAAAAATATTTACAACAACAATAATAAGCCCAATAATAAAAATTAAAAATTTTCTGTATTGATTATTTATTGTCATAAACTTCTATCTCGTCTTTATTTTAATTCTCTTTTTTATTCGCCATAAACCTAAAAACATTTTTATACTATCTATAACAACATTGACCTTGCTTCCCTTAATATCTGTCCAATCTACAGGAACTTCTAAAAATTTTAACCCTCGATAATAACCAAAGGCAATAATCTCCAAATCAAAAAGAAAACCTTTTTCCTGACACACGGGCAAAAAAAACATAATATCATTTCTTTTAAAAAATTTACATCCACATTGAGAATCATAAACAGGGATATGTAAAATTTTATCAACCAATGTCACAAAAATACGCCCTGTTAAATGCCTAAGTGTTGAGCGATGGACATGATATCCAAACATAAGGATGCGCGACGCAAAAACTCCGCTTAAATGGGAAGATTGAAGAGCTAAAAATAAAAGCCTAAAAACCTCTTTTGCATTCGTTGCCCCATCCGCATCAACAAATCCGATCCAACGGCCTTCTGCCAGCTCAAAGCCATGACGGACAGCAGAACCTTTTCCTTGATTAGAATTTAAATGAATAAGTTTTATGTTCGGAGAGTTTATATCTTCGATAACCTGCGCGTAAATTTCTTTATCTTTCTTAGCACTACCATCATCAACAAGAATAATTTCGCCAAAGAATTTAAAATCCTTCATCTGATGGATGAGATCCACCAAAAAAGGTTTTAATCGGTCACCTTCATTATAACAAGGAATAATGATAGAAAAATCTTTAGACATATTTAAAACGTGGGAAATAATATTTTTTATTGAAAACTATAAACTTTTCGAACTTTTTTAATAATAGTCCATGTACAACTTAATCCAGCAGGAAACGTCACAAAATCTCCTGCTTTAATTTTCGCCTGACCTTCTTTTGTCTTAACAATCACGTCCCCCTCATAAAAATACGCCTCTTCTAGTTCATCATAATGCCAATCAAACGATGAGGCATCACATTCCCAAACAGACCATGCCCCATGAGCTTGACAAATTTCAGGAAGGCCTAATTCTTTTTTCTGCAGATCCGTTAATTGTTTAATTTGTATCTGCGTCATAGATTTTCCTCTTCTAAAGATTTTGGCTCATTTTCATCTGGAAGATTTCCAGCAACATGTTCCCATCCTACAAGCCTTTTTTCTTCATTAAAATACAAATAAACTTTTTCCGACTCAAAATAAGTCATTTGATAACGATAATTCCAACGCTCTAATTTTTGATTATTTTTTTCAACTTCCCTTTTGCCTAAAGGCTCTCCGTACATTCTCACAATCGATTGATCCCGAACATTTTTAACCAATGTCCTGTCTTTAACTGCTTTTAATAATTTCTCGAACTTTTTGTCTTGCTCTTCAATATATTTCTGCATTCTTGCTTGTTCATCTGACATATCCTTTAAAACAAGCAATTTATCAAGATGTTCCAACTTGGCGCATCCTGAAACAATCAAAATACTTATCATAAGAAAAAAGATTTTTTTCATAAATTGTCCTTTACTGGTATCTAAAATGAACGAAAATCCGTCCCCAATTTTTATCGTCTTTTTCTATCCTATGATACACGCCACGGTAATTCTTTTCAAGAAAACGTAGAACATATTTTTTAAGCTGCCCGCTTCCTTTTCCGGGAATAATTTCAACCAGTTTGGCTTTCTTTTCTTGAGCCTCTTGCATAATCCCAGCTAAAGACTGCTCAAGCTTTTTCCCTTCAGAATAAATATCATGGAGATCTAACTTTAATTTCATAACCTATATTTTATATTTTATGAATCCGTTCTCGCTCTTCTTCGAGCTGTTTGATCGTACTCTCTATTTCTCTAAAACGCGATTGAATTTCTTTCAGCCGTCGTCCATATTCTTTCAGCATTTCTGAATCCGCCCGATCAAACGATTTAGAAAGATGCCGCGATTTTGCATAACTTTCTAAATCTAATTCTTTTTTTTCTTCTTCGAGCCTTTTAATTTCATTTCGAATCTGCGCAAGGCGTTTTTTGGCATTCTGATGTTTTTGATGAAGCGCATCTAATATCGGATTGGCTTCTTCTTTTTCTTTATGGGCGCGACTTTGTTCTTTCTTTTTTTTCTCTTCTATTTTTTCTTGGCGTTTTTTCTCATCCACAGCCTCTTGCATTTGTCCTTTTTTATCCAAATAATAATCTAATCCTCCAAGATACGTTTTCATCATTCCATTATCTATTTCAATAATGCAATCCGCGACTTCTTTAATAAAAAAAAGATCATGGCTTATAAAAACAAGCGTCCCATCATATTCTTGAAAGGCATTCGTCAGCGCCTTAACACCGTCCAAATCCAAATGAGTGGTTGGCTCATCAAGCAAAATAAAATTTGGCGGCCTAATAAGAAGCTTGGCTAAAATAAGACGGCTTTTTTCCCCGCCGGATAAAACTTTAACAGGTTTAAAAACGTCATCACCATGATAATTAAAAAGCCCTAAAAGAGTACGAATTTGAACAGCCGGGACGTTGGTTTCAGAAGCAGCTGCGACTTCGTCAAAGGCGTTTCGATGAGGATTTAAAACATCCAATCGTGATTGCGAGAAATAACCTAATTCCACATTATGCCCATATTTTAATGTCCCGCTATCCGGCGTTAAAACTCCAGCGAGTATTTTTAAAAGGGTCGATTTCCCAGCGCCATTAGGCCCTACCAAACAAACTTTCTGCCCTCGCAAAATTTCTAAATTCAAATCCGTATAAACTTTTTTTTCTCCATAAGATTTCTGAACATGTTCCAAATGCGCCACAAGATATCCACTTGGTTTAATAGGAGGAAATTGAAAATCGCCTATACTTTTTCTTTCCTGATCCAACGTGATTTCTTCTAATCTTTCCAACATTTTGCGTTTATTACGAACCGCGGCGGCGCGATTAGGTTGGGCATGAAACCGGTTGGCAAATTCTTCTAATTGTTTACGTTTCTGATCTACCACTTTTTTACGTCGTTCTAATGTTTTCTGATCAATGCCTTTTTGTTCTTCATACGTTTCATAATTTCCTTTAACCTTCACCATTCTGGAATCATCTAAAACGATCGTATAATTCGTGACTTCATTTAAAAAAATGCGATCATGAGAAATAAGGACAAACGATCCTTCATAACTTTTTAAGAAATCTTTAAGCCAAAGGGTCGCGGATAAATCCAAATAATTCGTAGGTTCATCCAAAAGAAGCAAATTATACGGATAAACCAAAAGCTTCGCTAAAAGCGTTCTCATCTGCCAGCCGCCGCTTAAATGATTAATCGGCTTATAAAAATCAGATTCTTTAAAACCTAATCCTGATAAAATCTTCTGTGCTTTATGCTCAAGCTCATAAACCCCCGATTGTTCCAATTCATGTAAAATATCACCGTAACGTGAACTAACAACTTTCTGTTCGTCTTCTAATTTATGCTTTTCATCTAATAATTTTCTAATACGGTCATCCCCTGAGGTCATTTCATCTAAAACCGTTCTCGTCGATTGAAAAGAAGATTCTTGAGGCAAATAACCGATATTAATATTCTTCTGAATCTGAACATCTCCGGCAACAGCTTCCATATTTCCTAAAATAATCGAAAATAAAGTTGATTTTCCAGCACCATTGGGCCCGGTCAGGCCAATCTTCTCATTTGGAAAAATACTTAACGTCACATCTCTAAAAAGCGTGCGTCCCGTAAACCCCATTGTGACATTATTTAAATTAATCATTGCTGTAATAATTCCATTTCTTTATTAGTAAGAGCACGATATTGTCCTTTTTTCAAATCGCCTAATTGAATTGGACCCTGCATAACACGTTTTAAATAAATAACCTGATGCCCCACTTGCGGAAACATAAGACGTATTTGACGTTTCCGACCTTCATGAATCGTTAAAAATAATTCTGTTTTGTTTTCACGATAAACCATATCTTTTATTTTTGCCGGCGCTGTTTTCCTTCCTTCAATCACAACTCCTTTTTCGATACGCTCTTTATTCTTTTGATCTAACCGTCCTGAAATTATTACAAAATACGTTTTATATACATTAAATTTGGGATGCGTTAATTTATACGCGACATCACCATCATTCGTAAAAAGAAGCAAACCTTCCGTGTCTTTATCCAAGCGGCCAACGGGTGCTAAATGCTTATATTTCTCTGGCAAAATATCAAAAACTGTTCTTTCTGCGAATCGATCCGTTACGGTCGTTACAAACCCCGCTGGTTTATGAAGAAGAATATATTCAAAATTCTTAAAACTTAAAGATTTTCCTTCTACAAAAACCTTATCTTTTTTCTCGTCCACCATAAAAGAAGGCTCGCGAATAATCTCCCCATTAACTTTCACTAATCCATCTTTGATAATATCAAATGCTTTTCGTCGAGAGCACAGGCCATTATGAGATAAAAACAACAACAATTTAACTAAAGAGGTTTCGTTGCCTAAGGGCTTCATAAAGAACTATAGCGGCTGACGTCGAAACATTTAAAGAGTCCGCTTTGCCTTTCATAGGAATTTTAATTTTAACAGTTGAATTTTTCATCCAAAAATCACTTAAACCATTTTCTTCGCTTCCCACCGCCATTGCTAAAGGTCCTTTTAAATTAACATCCGTATACAATGTTTCCACGTGCGGCGTTGCGGCACAAATTTTCATATTTCGCGACTTTAAATACTCAAAGGTTTCTGCCGAAGAGCTCACTATAACTTTATTAGTAAAAACAGTTCCCAAACTTGAACGAATGACATTAGGATTAAAAATATCTGTTTTTTCATCACAAACAATCACCCCATCAATGCCAACAGCATCACACGTTCTTAACATCGCGCCTAAATTTCCCGGTTTTTCAACACCTTCCACGACAAAAAGAAAACTGTTTTTCTTGTCTTTAATATCTTTTAAAGAATATTTCTTCGGCTGGCCAACACCTAAAATACCGTCTTGGCGATCGCCATAAACAATCTTCCCAAAAACCTCTTTGGTCGTCTCATACATATCCGCCTTAAGCGAATAAATATTTTTAAGGATTTGCTTGTCTTGTTGTTGCAATAACTCATTACAAATATAAAACTCTTTAAAATGACATAAAGACTCTATCGCGCGTTCAATTTCGCGAACACCTTCCACAATCGTTAATCCTGTTTTATCTCGCTCATGACGATCTCGTAAACGAACAACAGATTTAATGTGCTCATTTTTTACACTAATAATTTTATTATGCATATTTTTTAAAAATCTTTAAAATAACTGTGTTTTCTTTAAAATTTCGCGTTAACCAAGAATCTGTTATTTCTTTCCTTTTTGTTTTCCAATACTTAGCATAAGTATCCCACCCCACAACAGGCCCCATGCGATTAACCCAAAGAGGATTCTCATAAAAACTTAATATCCCATCAGGAAAAGTCGCACCTTTAACAGCTTTATACGTCCAATACGTCCAATGGAAACAAAATTCTTTAAAACATTTTAAATTATCTTCAAGCCACTTATCTTCGCCAAATAATCCTTCTCGATAATTGGCGCCAAATTCACCGACGAAAATAGGCAACGAATTCTTTTGTGAAATAATATGATACTGTGATAAATGACGGCGAATTAAATCAAAAGAGTATTCTTTCGACGGATATTTTAAATGCGGAATAAAATTAAAAGTAAAATTTAAAGGCTCATAACTATGAATACTTAAAACAATATTATCATCATTAAAATTATCCAAACATTTTAAATCTGTCGCCCATGTGTTCCCCTCAATAAATAAAATATGATTTTTATCAACACAGCGGATTGTTTTAATCAGCTTTTTATAAAACTCATTAAGAATTTTTACATCATCTATAACCGCTTCATTCAACAAATCATAACCTGCGATCATTTCTTCATTTTTATATCGATCGGCTAAAAATTCCCATAAATCCAACGTCCTTTTTTGATTTATTTTATTTGTCCATAAAGCCGCTTTGCCTGCGCTATCCGAATGCCAATCGTGATTTTGACAACCCGGCGCAGCATGTAAATCCAAAATAATATATATCTGATATTTTTTTGCCCAAGCGATCGCTTGATCTAAAATTTTTAATCCTTCTAAATTATATTTACCAACGGATTTATAAACCAAACGATAATGGAACGGCAAACGGATACAATTAAAACCAAACTCTTTAATTTTTCTAAAATCATTCTCTTGAATAAAATGACTTCTAAAATTTCTTTCAAAATCTTTTAAAGCCGTTTCACCCAATACTTTTTTAAAATTATTCTTAAATTGATATTCTGGATTATTAGGCGCTAATAAAATATATCCTTCCATCATAAGCCACCCGCCCAAATTAATTCCTTTGAGCATGACCGCTTCAAGACCTTTAACAATATGCGTTTTTTGAACTTTTAGAAATTGTTTCATTTTATTTGGATTCTGGACCATCATATGGCCGCGCGGAAGAATAATTTTTTAAATCATAAGTGATTTCTTTAGGAGGCATAGAAATTTTATCAATCTTTATCTTTGCCTTAGCAAAGAATTCTGTTGCAAGGGTATCATGGAAATCTGAAAAAATAACAACGCGCACAATGCCAGCAGCAATAACCGCTTTTGCACAAGTGGTACACGGCATATTGGTCACATACGCCGTCGCGCCACAAACACTTTTCCCGTGTTTGGCTGCCTGCATAAGAGCGTTCATCTCCGCATGATTTGTGCGCACGCAATGATTATCCACAACTAAACATCCGACATCTTCACAATGATCATCACCGGGAATAGAACCATTATAGCCGGTGGCAATCACATTTTTATCTTTAACTAAGACACATCCGCAATGCATTC
>JAKQLT010000057.1 GCA_029567025.1 Candidatus Omnitrophota bacterium
TGAATTATAAATAACAATCGGCATTTTTATTTTTAACCAATACTTTGTTTATCTCTATCTTCCAACGCTTTCACACGGCTTAAAAGATCTCGCATATGTTGCATCACAGGATCCGAAATATGAACATGGTCCATCAATAGATCAACACGTTTACCTTCATGTTTGGCGATATGACCAGGAACACCAACAATCGTGGCATGCTCTGGGACATCGCGAATGACAACGGCGTTAGCGCCAACATAAGAATTAGATCCAATCTTAATATTCCCTAAAATTTTCGCGCCCGTTCCTACAACAATATTATTGCCTAATGTCGGATGGCGTTTACCGGTTTCTTTTCCCGTACCGCCTAAGGTCACGCCTTGAAAAAGGGTCACATTATCTCCTATAATAGAAGTTTCGCCGATGACAACGCCCATACCGTGATCAATAAAAAAACCTTTTCCTATTTTGGCTCCGGGATGAATTTCAATCCCTGTTAGAAACCGCGCAAACTGAGACAAAGCACGAGCCAAAAATGTTAGACGAACTTTCCATAGGGCATGCGCCATACGATAAAAAATAATCGCGTGCAATCCAGGATACAAAATAATAATTTCTAAATATCCTTTCGATGACGGATCTTTTTCTTTAGCGGATTTAATTTCTTCAGAAAATAAAACCGCTACAACCAAAACCACACTAAAAAAAACAAAAACTAAGAATGTTAAAATACTTAAGAATCCCATGATTATTCTCCTAATTTTTTATTAATAAAACAGTGGCAAAAGCCGCGATCCCTTTTTTCTGACCAATCGCATCTAATTGCTCTTGCGTTGTCGCCTTAATATTAACTTCTGAAATTTTAATTTTTAAACACTGCGCGATTTTCTTCTCCATCGCTTTTTTATAATTCTTTATTTTCGGTTCCTCAGCCTGAACGACACAATCCACATTCGAAATCTTAAAACCTTTTTTTCTCCTTAAGCCATCCACATTCTTTAAAAGAACCAAACTTGATATGTTTTTATATCGGCTATCCGTGTTAGGAAAATGCTCTCCAATATCGCCTTCTCCTAACGCGCCTAAAATCGCGTCCGCAATCGCGTGAAGGACAACATCAGCATCGGAATGTCCTGCTAATCCTTTAAAAAAAGGGATTTCAACGCCCCCTAAAATAAGCTTTCGCCCTTTAACAAGGCGGTGAATATCATAACCTAATCCTATCTTTATACGCATAAATAACCTTTAGGATATTTTCTTCTTATGTTGTTTTAAAAACATCTGAGCCATCATTAAATCTTCCGGAGTCGTAATTTTAATATTCGCATAATCGCCTTCTGCTACTTTAACCTTTATGCCGATATTTTCAACCAATGAAGCATCATCCGTAACTAACGACATCTGATTTCCCCGATAAGCCTTCTCTAAAATATCTCGGCGAAATACTTGGGGCGTTTGAACTTCCCAAAGTTTATGACGTTTAAGCGTTGCCTCAACAAACCCTTGATCATCGACACGTTTAATCGTTTGTTTCACGGGAACAGCCACCACAACAGCCCGATGTTTCTTACAAAGATCAACGGCCTTTTGAATCAATTTTAATGATATAAACGGGCGAACACCGTCATGAATAAGAACCATTCTGGTTTTTTTATCTAAATATTCTATCGCGCGCTTCACAGATTCTTGACGAGTTTCTCCTCCAACCATAACAATTTTGACTTTCGATAAACGATATTTCTTCACATATTTTTCATAAGATGTTCTATAGCGAGAATGCACAACTAAAATAACACTGTCAACACAATATGCTTTCTCAAAAACTTTAAGAGTATGAACAAAAAGAGGTTCCCCATCAATCACAATAAGAGGTTTCGGCCTTTTTCTACTTAATCTGATGCCTAATCCCGCCGTCGGAATAATCGCTTCCACTTTCACTAAAACGTCTCCTTTAATTGTTATACAAAATCCGCAAAGATCATTTTTCCTGCTTGCGTTTGTAAAACAGTCCCTACTTTTACTTTTACTGTCTGGCCAATCTTATGTTGCGCATTATTAACAACGACCATCGTTCCATCATCCATATACGCAACTGCTTGATGCGCCTCTTTACCCTCTTTGACTAACTGAACATCTAATTGTTCTCCGACATAAACGGGCGGCTTGACAGAGTTCACCAAATCATGAATATTTAACACCTCTACATTCTGTAACGCGGCCACTTGGCTTAAATTATAATCCGTCGTACATAAACTTGCGTCCATCAATTTTGCTAAAGAAATAAGTTTCGCATCCACGCCTTCTTCTTCAATCGGTGCTCCTTCATGAATACGGATATTCATCTTAGGATCATGTTGCATCCGATGTAATAATTCAATTCCCCGACGGCCACGTTGACGTTTAATATCATCTTCAGAATCCGCGAGCCGTTGCAATTCCATCAAAACGAATTTTGGAATAACCAACCGCCCCGAAATAAAATTCGTTTTATAAATATTCATAATACGCCCATCAATAATCGCGCTCGTATCAAGTAAAATAACTTGTTCCCGCATGGAATGACGCTGAAACCTCACATAGGGGATGATCACATTAAATTCATCTTTCCCTCGAAGAGCCATAACAGCGCCTAAATAAGAAAAAATAAGCGTCAATACAATTCGAGATACTGAAAGGACAAATGCCCCTAAAGGCAAAAGAGATAAAATGTCTGCTAATAGTTTGGCCATAAAAACGCCTAACAAAAGGCCAAAAACCATGCTGGACAATCCACGCACGGAAATCTTACTTAAGCTCTGTTCCAGAAAAATCAAAAAAAGCCCCGAAAGGCATCCTATCTGCGCGCCTAAAATTGGCTGTCGTAAAAGAAATCCAATATAATATCCGACAACGCTACTAATCATAATAAATAATGCCCGAATAAATGCTATAGTCATATTTTTTCTCCTTATCTTTTTAAAAAATCTAAGGCCTCACGAACAGTTTCAACCGCAACGATCTCAATCTTTTTAATGTTAATATCTTTTATCGCCCGCAAATTATTTTTGGGAATCAGACATTTTTGGAAACCTAACTTTTCAGCTTCCTGAATACGCAGGCCGATTTGGCTCACGCTTCGTATTTCCGCGGAAAGTCCAACCTCGCCTAAAAAAACCGTCTGAAAATCCATAGGTTTATCCAATAATCCTGACGCAATCGCTAACGCCACGGCTAAATCCGCGGCCGGATCAACAACCTTGACTCCTCCCACAACATTTAAAAAAACGTCTTTATCATACAAATTAAGTTCTAACCGTTTTTCCAAGACTGCGATCAATAGCGCCAAGCGATTCGCATCAAATCCTTGGGCCTTCTGTCGAACCATTCCAAAACTCGATCGGCTCACTAATCCTTGAACTTCAACTAAAAACGGCCGTGTCCCTTCCATAATCGGAACGACAACAGATCCGGAAGTATCTTTAGGACGTTCGGATAAAAATATTTCTGATGGATTTTGCACTTCAACTAATCCGGACGCTCCCATTTCAAAAACACCTATTTCATTGGTTGAACCAAAACGATTCTTTGTTGTCCTTAAAATACGATAAGTCGTATAACGTTCTCCTTCAAAATAAAGAACCGTGTCCACAATATGTTCCAACACGCGTGGTCCCGCAATCATACCTTCTTTAGTGACATGTCCAATAATAAAAAGAGCGATTTTTTGTGATTTTGCTAATTGAGTAAACAAAGACGCGCATTCACGAACCTGACTAACGCTACCCGGGGAAGAAGGAATATCCGGCGAATAAACGACCTGAATCGAATCAATCACGAGAACATCCGGTTTAAGATCTTTCACATACTCTAAAATAACATTGGCATCAACCTGACTCACAATATAAAGATTTTTTGTGTTTTTAATATTTAATCGTTTCGCGCGCAATGTGGTCTGTTCAATGGATTCTTCACCGCTGATATAAAGAACTTTTTTACCCTGATTATTCAAAGAACAAACCATTTGAAGAGATAATGTTGATTTTCCAATCCCTGGATCACCGCCAATCAAGACAACAGAACCCGCCACAACTCCCCCGCCTAAAACATTATCTAATTCTTTCATTCCCGTTAGATAACGGCTATTATCCTCGACAGAAACATCGGACAACAAAACAGGATTATCTTTAAACACGCTTTCACTCTGCGAAGATTTCGATAAAACCGTTGTTTCTTCCACATAAGAATTCCACTGATCGCAATTAGGACACTTTCCGACCCATCGCGGCGATTGCGATCCGCATTCTTGACACACAAAAATCGTCTTCGTCTTCATGGATATTTTATCTTGGCTTATAAAGTAATTTCCAAGGATTTTGTTTGAGATCTGCTGTCAGGCCTTTCAGGTCTTCATAAATCGCGTTATCATATAAAAGCTTGCCGATAGTCCCTTCACCTTTATTGATTTGTATCATAACCTGATTAAAATTTCCCGTTACAGCACTTAAATTCTCGAGCGTTTTGCTTAAAGAAGAAGTGTTTTTATCATCTTGAATAAAACCTTTTAATCCGCCAGCTACGCCATCCAATTTTTCAGACACCTGCATAATTTTCTCGGATATGGCTTCTTGAGAAATCGGATCTTTACCAATAAGCTTTTGGCCATTACGCAAAAATTCTTCCCTATTTATTCCCGGCATAATCTCAACATACTTTTCTCCCATCAACCCTAACTGATTAATAATGACAACAGAATCCGACGGAATACGAATGCCTTTTTTAATCCACATTTCTACTTCAGCTTTAATAATTCCATCTTTTTCATCAAAAAAAAGTTTAATATCTTTCACGATGCCTTCATCAACACCCGCAATGCGCACCGGTGCGCTTCTTTTAAGACCATTAGCAAATTTAAAAACCACTTTCAGCGTATCTCCTTTTTCAAAAACGGAAGAATCCGACACAGAAAAAATAAAAACAACAAAACCGATAAATGCTAAAACAATAAAAAAACCAACTTTAAATTCAAGATGAGATTCTCTTGGCATAGTCGATATTCTCCTTTTTATTTAAATTAAAGACTGCTGTCCTTCAAAAATTATTTTGTATGACCAAAAACCAAATGCTCGCCGTCTGTAATCGGACCGCGCGCTTCCCCATGGATAAATTGTTTGACAACCGGATGCTTTGTAACTCTTACCTCATCAGGAGACCCTTGCGCAATAATTTGTCCGTGATAAAACATCGCAATCGAATCGCCGACCTTATAAGCAGAAGCCATATCATGGGTAACAACAATCGATGTCACTTTCAATTTTCGGCTTAAATCGACAATCAAATTATTAATGGCATCGGCGGTAATAGGATCTACTCCCGTCGTTGGCTCATCATAAAGAATAATACGCGGCTCCATGCACAAAATACGCGCCAAACTCACACGTTTTTTCATACCGCCGCTTAATTGCGCCGGCATCATCTTCTCAATATCTTTTAATCCGACCAAAGCTAAAGAATCTTTGACCTTTTTACGAATCACTTCTTTATCTAATTTCATAAACTCATTCAAAACAAAGGCCACATTTTCCTCAACATTTAATGAATCAAACAACGCCCCGCCTTGAAAAACAAGGCCGATATCTTTACGAATTTTATTATATTCTTTTTCATTTAATTGAGTCACTTCTTGCCCATTAATCTTAATCGACCCGGCATCAGGGGTTAAAAGCCCGACAATACATTTTAACAATACGCTTTTTCCAGCGCCCGAACGACCGATAATGACCGTTGTTTTGCCCTCTTCAACAGTTAAGCTAAGGTTGCTTAAAATAATATTTTTATCAAACGCTTTATGTAAACCGTTTATCTCAATCATTAGATTTGAAATATAAAATAAAACATCGTTGTAAATAAGCAGTCGGCAATAATAATAAAAATAAACGAAAGAACAACCGACATCGTTGTTGCTTTCCCAACGCCTTCTGCCCCAGCCTTCACATTTAATCCTTGTTGGCATCCGACCAAAGCAATGATCGCGCCAAAACAAATTGTCTTAATAAGACCTGTCATCACATCTTTTACCGTCAAGGATTCCAAAATCATTGTCATATAAAGAGCAGGACTAATCCCTAACTTATAAATACAAATAACAAAGCCTCCTAACATACCAATCAAATCTGCGAAAATTGTCAATAAAGGCAACATAACAGTAAGCGCCAAGAACCGCGGGACAACAAGATATTTCACAGGATTAACCGCAAATACCTTTAACGCATCCACTTGTTCCGTGACAGTCATGGTGCCAATCTCCGCCGTAATACCGGCCCCAATACGACCGGCAACGATCAATGATGTCAAAACAGGCGCTAACTCACGCGTTAGAGAAATAGCGACAACGCTTGGAATATAAATTTCCGCCGATAATTTAACCATTTGATTCGCCATCTGAAGCGCCATAATCATCCCAATAAAAAAAGCGATCAAGGCCGCAATAAAAAAACTTTCCGGTCCAACTCTTTTAGCCTGCGTTAAAATGCGCTCGCCTTTCATAGGCGGGACAACAGCCCAATACAACGTTTGGCTAAAAAGAATCGCTAATTCACCAATATAACTAACAAAATGATAAAGCGCCTTGCCAACAGAAAACATAATTATCCTTTGTTAAAAACCCACTGTTTTCTCTATCCCTAAAATATCTGGATCACGATCAAATAAAGAACTTTTTTTCTCGCCTTTTTTAAGCAAATAATTCGTTTCTATCCTGCGCGAAGAATCATCCTTTGACCGTTTTATGGTCCAACGCGCATCGGATCCAGAATGTGTCACAAGAGCCGAGGCCTT
>JAKQLT010000061.1 GCA_029567025.1 Candidatus Omnitrophota bacterium
AGACTGATAAAATTGAGCCTCATTTATCTGTTGAGCTGGAAGTAAAAAATTAAAATAACCATTGCTTAATAGGAAGTGTATAACTTTGCAATGAGAAATCAATTTTATACTTGGGATACAAATGTCCTTCTTTCAATTTAATATTTCCAGTTTTTGGTACTGATTCAGTCGTCCCTGCTTTAATTGGACTAGCTGTCTACGCTCTAGGATATATTTATCGTAAAAAGCAGGAGCAAGATAACAAGTAAAACAAACTATAAGGAATTCCTTTTCCGTATTGATTCGAGGAGATAGTGCAGGTCATATCTTGAAGATTGATTTTAATATTTTCTGCAAAGATAATGGTATGGTTTTCTTTGCTGATTTGTGGTAAGGCGCCGCTATATTTTTTGACTCCGCCGGATAATTGCCATAAGAAATCAATATATTCTCGAGAATGACGATTAGGGACTTTTTTGAATTCTTGAGGATCTTTATTAATGGTCTCTATCGCTTTAAAGTTCCAATTCCCCAAGAAACTTAATTGGATATTTCTTTCGACAAATTCATTATATAAAAGGCAGTAAGAAGCCGGTGGTTTCTTGTGAGTGAGAGATAACAGATGGTTTATTTTTATATCATCAGGAATAATGGTTTTAAGTTTTTGATAGGCCTGTTGACGGTTGAGAGGCAGAATGGTTTTTAAAATAGTGACGCTTAAAGACACTGGAAAGCCTAATGTTTCTAAATATTCTGCCGCCTGATTGCCGCTATTATGAAGCATCCGTAGAATTCCTAAAGCTTCTGTTTCATCCTGGCTTAAAAAGAAATTCGCGAGCCAATAGCCCTGAGGGACATTAATAGTCCCTCCGTCGAAGATAACGCGGCGTTTTGCCATGGATGTAATAAAATGCCCAGGAGGCCACCATGTCGCGATAATGCTTTCCGACGGAGTTTTTGTCTTTATTTCACGCATAGTGTTATCCCAGGCGTCATTATAAATATTAGTCACAAGGGTGTTAATTTGTGAACGTATTGACGAAAAAGGAATTAAGCTTAATAAAAGAACAGAAAGTGATAAGGCGAAAAAGATATAATGAATTTTTTTATTTTTAAATTGTAAAAGAATATTTTCAAAGAAGCAGAGGGTTTTGTCTAATCCGACAGGAAAAAGGATGCTAAAAGGAATAAGGCATAATAAAATAAAACGTTGCGCGCCTAAAGAGAGAACAAGAAGGGTCAAAAATAATAGGACCATTGTTAAGGGCATAAAAAAATTTTGAACATTGGGTTCGGATTTCGTTTTAATCGTTAAAAAAATATCGAGAATATTTTTAAAGACACCAAGGAGGATAAAGCTAAAAAATAAAAATCCGCCCGTCAGCTCTATGATTGTTCCTAAGGATGCTTCGTGTAATTCTCCGACGCTGATAAAAATGTCCGGCCAGACAGAAAGTTGAGGGGTTAAGAAATTTTTAAGCGCCGCCCATCCTTCTGCAAAGAGGATGAAAAAATCTTTAACGCCGAAAGCGATGCTGATCGTTAAAAAAGAAGTTGTTAGAAAGATAACGAGTGATAGACCAGTTTCTTTAAAGGTAAGAAGAAATTTTTTTAAAAATATTCTCTGAAGAATAAAAGCTCCGATTATACTCGCCGATAAGATACAAAAGAGGAACATCCATCCTTGCCAGAAATGAGCATATAATGTGATCGCTAAAGACATCAAAATGATAAAAGTTATCATTTTTTTGTTTTCTTTAAGATGTTGGAAAGCGTAAAAGAATAAGCAAAGAATCGTTAAAGGAAAAAATAGATTATAGGGGTCATTGTCATACCATCCATAAAGACTACGTTTAAGAAATATGGGTGATAATAAATAAAAAATGGAACCTGTGAATGCAACTGTGGGGCGAATATTTAATAGAAATAATAACAGGAGGAAAGGGATTAAGGATAATCCGCTGATTAAAAGCGGGGTAAAGCTTACGGCATGCATCAGAGAAATAGATGGATAGAAGAATTGAATCGTTTTATAAATGAAAATTCCTATATAAGGATGGAGCGTTAAAGGCACCCAATGCCCTAAGGGGGCTAACATCAGGTCATTTAGAAATTTCCCGCCTTGGACTTTGGATCCGAGATGCCCCGTCGTCAGAATATTTTCTGTGAGTCCGTAATAATAAAAAGGATCGGCCTCCAATAAATAAGGCGTTTGTGATTTTTGAGGTCGGTTTTTCTCTAACTCCATTTTAAGTTTATTAATTGTGATGTTGATATTGTTTTTTTCTTTTTTGATTAATTCATTGAAAAGGTTTTTAGCTAAAATATCGCGCTGCGTTTTTTCTAAAAAAGGATTTTGTTTCTCTGTTTGAAGATTGGCGACTTCACGGAGTTTGGTTAAAACAATAATGGTTGCTTTTTCTGATGAATCATCGGAAGAATAAGAGAGTAAAGGGTGCAACCGAACGTATGTTCCGATAGTTAAACTGATGAGGCCAATAAAAAGGTATTTTATAGTACGAGAAGGCATAGTAGTTTTTTTGATAAAACAATTTTTTGATGAGATCGTTAAGAATAGCTATTTTTCATTTGGGTGTATTATATCTGTTTTTCAGAAATTCCAAATAAAGTTTTTTGATTTTATTCGAAGGAACCGCAAGCGCCGATCGGTCTTGTTTTTCAAATTTTCCCATCATGATGCCAATGAGTTTACCGTCTCGCGAAAGAATCGGCCCGCCGCTGTCTCCGTTGTACATATTCATATTTATTTTGATGAGTTCTATTTCGCGTTTGTTATTAATTGTGGTTGTTCCGAGACTTATAATTTTTCCGCTTGAAATGGTATTGTTAAGGATGTCAGAGCTTCCAATATGGACGACTTCTGCGCCCAGTTGAATGTTGTTAGGATCTTCAAGTTCAACGAAATACAGATGCTTAGACGCGTTTATTTTCATAAGAGCAAGGTCTTGATCGGTTGAAATAGAAATGATTTGTGCTGTGAATGATGTGCCGTCAAGAAGTTTAACAAAGATATTTTGAGTTCCATAAATAGCGTGGAGATTTGTAATAATAAATCCATCGGGGCTTATAATGACTCCTGCGCTTTTTTGAACATAGGTTGATTTTTTTATATTCTCGGCGATTATCATTTTGTGTGTTGTTGTGTCGATTCCTAATGCAGTAGGCGATGAAGGAAGAATTTGTGTTTGAAACGCTGTTATATCAACAATGGATTCGCGTATTTTTAACATTTCTGAAATGAGGGAATTTTGAGCGTTCGCAAAACAAGAAAATAAAAAATAAACAATCAAAGCGATAAAAAAATATTGTGCTATTTTTTTCATAAGGCCATTGTAACGTTTTGGCTTCGCGCATTCAATAGAGAAATGATTGCACAAAATGTAGTGGAATAAAAAATTAATTAAAAGATTTGCAGAAAAAACCGCTATGCTACAATGAAATAAAAAACAATTCAAAAAAAGGAATGATAATGAGAAAGACTATTTATTTTATTTTTGTTCTTTTTATTTTTATAGGTTGCGCGGCTGTGCGCGATATCAAAGATGATTATTTAGGAGGAGCGAAAGACCCTATTCCTTTGAGCGACGCTAAAATAACATTTAAAGAAAATTATTTGAGGGCTGATCGTCCTGCTTTTAACGCGCAAACAACACGTCGGTTTATTTATATGGCGCAGGAAAAAATATTAACCATTGCTCAATATAAGGAAGATTTTGACCTTTTATCTGCAACAATTGATCAAGAGCCCATGATGCCGGAAGGTTTTTCGTATGCCTTTATTCATATAAAACCTAAACAAGAAAAAATTTCACAATATGGGAACAAGACTTATTTGGTAGTGATTGCTTTATTGGGAGAAAGGATTGTTTATGCGGACATTTTTGAGCCACCATCAGCAGATCCTTTTTATCGGTATAAAAGAATTGTTGATTTGATTGGTCAAAATCGTTAGTCCTTTCCAAAAGATTTTTGCGATTTATTTTTATTATTTTTCAGCAATTATTTTCTTTCTCCGTCTTAAGAAAGCCCTTTCTTTTTTCTATTCTTCTTACCTTTTTTTTACTATTTATAAGTTATACTTTTATTGAGAATGCATTTCCCAATACCTTAAATTTTAAAAAGGTTTTTATAATGGTTGATTTTTCTAAAAAAGACTTTTTTATAGAGAAAAGAGAGTATCCGCGTATTAATGACCCTTGTGTGCTTCGATTCCGGCGGATTTTTGCGGTAGAAACCGCTTCTGATAAAGAGCATGTCCATTGGGATTCTTCTATTTCAAGGAATATTTCGCGAAAAGGAGTGCTTTTTAATTCTTCCTACCAGTATCAGCCGGGTGATATTTTAGAGATGACCATAAAAACTTCACGATTAGATAAAGAATTGGTTTGTTATTGCCGTGTTATTCGTTCTGGATATCCGACGGCAACACGTATTTTTTGTCAAACAGCTGTTTGTATTGAGCGTGTTGAAAAAGGGATGGGAGAATCCTTCCGTCAATCTATAGAAAATGCAATTAAATATAAAAATTAATTTTTAACTTCTTGTTTCGCAAGCATTTTCATAAAGCAATTGATGAAAACCGCTTTACAGTTTGTCTAAAGTTTGATATAAATACCACCATATTTTTTCGAAATACAGTCGAGCAAAAAATTATTTAAATGAAGTAGGTTTTTTGTTGGGCCATTAGCTCACATGGTAGAGCAACTGACTCTTAATCAGTGGGTAGCAGGTTCGATTCCTGCATGGCCCACCATTTTTTGATTACATGTTGTAACATGGTGAAAATAAAGGATTTCTTTTAAAAGAGAAATCCTTTTTCTTTTTTTAGGGGAAGGGAAAAGATCGTAATGTTTTAGTCAAAAGAACAGAAATTTTAGACGTAAAATACATTAAAAATGATTTGTATGTTGATTAAAATATTATAGAATAAAATTAAATATTATATTAAAGTTAAATAATAGTTTTATTTGTGCCTGCTGATAAAATATTTTTTTAAATTATTGACTCTAAGTAAGACTTAAAAAATGAACTATTATAAAATCATAGGATTAGAACGAGAGCCTTTTTATACAAGTCCGGATCCTTCCTTTTTTTATGATTCCCCCAAACATCACAATGCTTTAATGAAGTTAATGATTTCTATCCGTTTAAAACGTGGATTAAGCGTTGTCTTTGGCGATGTCGGAACAGGAAAGACAACCCTTTCACGCAAGCTTTTTCAAATGATGAAAGAACGGCAAGATATTCTTATTAACATGATATTGGATCCGACATTTCCTACCGAAGAACTTTTTTTACAGGCATTATTAAGGACTTTTAAAATCGAATTATCCACGCAGAAAACAAGCATTTTAGATTATAAGGCCGCTATAAAAAATTTTCTTTTTCAAAAATGTGTTGAAGAAAATAAAGTTGTTGTTTTATTGATTGATGAAGCTCAAAAACTCAATGAAGTAGCGTTAGAGTCTTTAAGGATACTTCTTAATTATGAAACCAATGATTGTAAAATGCTGCAATTGGTTTTATTGTCGCAGTTGGAGCTCTTACCTAAAATACAAGCTATGAATAATTTTTGGGATCGTATTGGCATGAAATATGTTTTACAGCCTTTAAATGAGGAAGAAACAAAGCAGATGATCAATTTTCGTTTAGAACAAGCCGGCTATAAATTTGGCATCGGACTTTTTAGCGATGAAGCGATTGCGGAAATTTATAAATATACTAAAGGGTATCCAAGAAAAATAGCCGCACTTTGTCATGAGGCTTTGAAAGAATTAGTGATGGAATCGAAATTGTTTGTTGAAGCGGATTTGATAAAACATCTTATTGAAGAAGAGATGAGCCTAAAAGGAGAAATGGTCCGTGGCTGAAATGTCTCCTGAAGAGCGATTGTTAAAGGTCATTGAAACTCCGATTGAGGAAGCCAAAGATCTTAAATGGCAAACTAAAAAAGACATAAAAAATGAACGTTCGGGTTTTTTAGAGCTTTTAGGCATTCATGACCCTCAGGCGGGTTCTTTTAAAAAAAGAATTCTTTCTTATTTGACATTTAAGTCTCTTAATAGGTTTTTAGCGGGGCTTTGCGTTTTGGTTCTGTTTTTTTGGATATTTGATTTTTTTTCTCAACATATAACTTTTAGTAGAAGGTTTTTAGTTATTGAGAAAAGATTAGAAGATGCGATGGGTGAAAGTTTATTATCCGAACAACAGAATGAAAATAAAAAAGATTTGAAAGAGGCGATGACGCGTAATGTTTTTACGCTTGCGCCAACAAAAATAGAAGTTGAACCTCAAGGGACAGATTATAATCAAATGGTGGCGGATCTGAAAGTGGTTGGAATTATTTGGTCGGATAATCCGCAAGCGATGATTGAAAGCAAAAAAGAAGCAAAAACGTTTTTATTGAATAAACATGATAAGATCCAACAATTGACCATTAAAGAAATAAGAAAAGACAAGGTGGTTGTCACAGCAGAAGGGCGAGAATGGGAGTTAAGATGAAAAAACTTTTCCCCTCAGGGATAATGATTCTTTTTTATTTTTTGTTTTTTTCTTCCCGTGTATCTTTTGTTTTTAGTCAAGAAACATTGCCAAGCCAGATTCCTCATGAAGAATCTATTGTCGCACCAGAGGCTCTTTCTCCAGAATCTGTAGAAGTATTGCCCGAACAAGAAGCTGTGATGGAAGATCCGGTTTCTTCTGATGCGTTGGAAGAAAAAAATATCATTCAAGATTTTTCAGTTGCCGCGGCGGCTGAAAAGAGATTGGTCGAAGAAGCGGTTATTAATGAACAGAGGATATCGCTTGATCTTAAAGGCGTTGAATTGACAGAACTTTTTAGAATTTTGTCGTTAAAAATGGGATTAACGATTTTCCCGTCCAAAAGCGTTTCAGGCCGCGTGAATATTTTTTTAAACGATTTGACTTTTGATGATGCCTTATCGGTGATTTTGGTAAGTCAAGATTTGGCCGCTGAACGCAAAGGTTCTATTATTAATATTATGACAGCGACTGAATATGAAAGACTTTATGGAAGAAAATATAACGAAAAGAGAATTTTTAAA
Source organism: Candidatus Omnitrophota bacterium (assembly GCA_029567025.1). Taxonomy (GTDB): domain Bacteria; phylum Omnitrophota; class Gorgyraeia; order Zapsychrales; family Zapsychraceae; genus JADFXT01. Next base: position 7,065 of record JAKQLT010000061.1, read on the forward strand.
ACATTTAGATTGGTTTACGCAAAGACAGCAACCGTCTTTAATGCCATTAATCAAGTCAAATCGGATATCGGAAAAGTGACCGCGGATGAAGCGACAGGAACGATTCTTGTCGTGGATGTTCCTGAGAAAATAGAGGCCATAGAATCTACCATTAGAGAAATCGATCAGCCTTTGGAAACAGAAATTTTTGATTTGCAATATGCCAAAGCGGACGAGATTAAGGCGCAATTAGCTAGCGCGATTACCAGCGGCTCCGGTGAACTTTATGTGGATGAGCGATCGAGCAAGGTTATTATTTCCGATCTCCCGGATAAAATGAAAAAGATAAGACGTATGATGAAGGCCTTAGATGAGCCCAATCGTCAGGTTTTTATTGAAGGAGAAATTGTTCAAATTGAAGTGAACAATGAATTTCAGCGTCAGATCAATTGGGATAGAATTTTCCGTAGCATGAATGATCTTCAATATACAGGGACATTTCCTGTTAGCCCATCCTTTGAACCATCGCCGGATTTGAGTGCCGCGAGTTCGAAAATAACCGTAGGAACTTTGGCAACGGACAAATATACCACAACCATGAAATTTTTAGAGACCTTAGGGCAAGCGAAAATTTTGTCGCATCCGCGCATTGCTGTTCTTAATAATCAGGAGGCAAAAATTTTAGTTGGAACAAAAGAGGCTTATATTACATCTACCCAAAGTCAGGCGGAAACAACAACCATTACCTCTGAAAGTGTTCAATTTATTGATGTGGGGATTAAATTGAGCTTAACACCGACGATTAATAAAGATGGTTTTATTACGATGAAAATAAAGCCTGAAGTGAGCAGTGTTCGTGATACGATTACAACTGAAACAGGAAGTCGTGTGCCGATTGTGAGCACTTCAGAGGCTGAAACTGTTGTGAAAGTGAAAGATGGTAATATGGTTATGATCGCAGGCTTAATGGAAAATATTGAACGCCAAGATACTTCGGGGATTCCTGTCCTTTCGAAAATTCCTCTTTTAGGAATGGCGTTTGGATCAAAAGCCAATCAAAAAAAACGTACTGAGTTGATTGTCTTTGTAACACCGCATATTTTTACAGGAGAAGATAAGGCTTCAACCGAGAAGATTAAGAAAACGGTACCGGCTAATATGCTTTGGGAACAAGCGGAAAAAGTGATTATTGAAGAAAAATTGGAAGAATTAGAAAAGAAAACAGGTTCTGTTTTGTTAAAAGATAAAACAGACAATCTTCAAGAAATTCCTCCGCCCATTCCTTATGACGCGGTTGATAAGGATGATGTTTTATTTAAAATAAAAGGATTTAAAAAATATTGAGGACACCAGAATGAGGCATACCATGATGAAAATACGTTGTTTGACGCAAGAGGTTGTTTTTTTTCTTCTCTTATCTGTTGTGGTCTGTTTTTTATCCGCACCGGCTTGGGGTGAGGAAAAATCTAAAAACGCAGAAGATCCGGCCACTCTTAATGAGAGTTTAGCGCAATTAGGGAAAGAGATGTTGGGCTTACGTATTGAAAATAATGAATTACGCGCGGAAAATGAACGATTAGCCAAACGGCTTTTTCGTTATAAAAAAACAATTGATGAAAATAAAGAATTGAGACTTAAGATCGGCAAGATAAAAAAAGAATTATCTCAATATCAAAATAATAAAAATCCTCTTTATAAAGAATCTCAACAATTAAAAGATGAAGTGGAAAAATTAAGACGCATTAACGCGCAGTTAGAGATAAAAAATAAAGATCTTTTGTTAAGCGTCAAAGATATGGAAGGCGCTTTGAAAGATAAAAGAAGTATTGAATCCGCATTCGAAAGTGCCGATAAAGAACGCGCGCGTTTAAAGAAGGAGAATCAGGAAATTTTTGATTCTTTGTCAAAAGAAACCAAAGATAATAAATTAAAACAGGCGCTTCTTTATGGTGAACTAGGGTCTGTGTATATTAAATTGCGCTCTTATGAGTTGGCCATTTTGGCTTATGAAGAGTCATTAAAGCTTAATCCCAGGGCGCCGGAAAATTATTATAATTTAGGCATTCTTTATAATCATGCGCATCGGGATAAGAAAAAAGCAGTGAAATATTTAAAGGAATATTTGATGTTTGAATCTGATGCAAAAAATAAAAAAGAAGTGGAATATTTGATACAGATGATGTCTAAAGATAATTAAATAAGATTTTTGTTGTTAGAAAGGTTTTTATGATAAGCGCAGGGGATATTAAAAAAATAAGAAATATTGGGATAGTCGTGGTGGTTATTATTTTTGTTTTCTTAGGGATAACCATTAAATTAGCGATTGATAAAAAGAATTTTCAAGCGGAAATAGCGCGCTCAAAAGAGGTTTTGAATAAATTAGAAAAAAATCTTTTAGAGACACAAAAAGAAAAAGAGTCTTTAAAGAAAGAACAGGAAAAACTGCAGGCAGACGCGATTTCTTATATCGGCACCAACGCGGCCATGGAAGAAGAACGCAATCGGCTCAAAGAACTTCTAAAAGAATCTCAAGAAAAAATAAAATTAAAAGAAAAGGAATTAGAGGTTTTAACAGAAAG
>JAKQLT010000075.1 GCA_029567025.1 Candidatus Omnitrophota bacterium
CTTGTTCCCTGTACGCCAGCGGCTGTGATGGAACATATTAAAGCTATACCGATTCCATTACGAGGGAAAGAGGTTGTTATTGTCGGCCGCAGTGAAATTGTGGGAAAACCTTTAGCGCTTTTGATGCTTAAAGAAAGCGCAACAGTGACGATTTGTCATACGGGAACACAAGATGCAGGAAAACTTGTTGATCATGTCAAACGCGCGGATATAGTTGTTGCCGCTGTTGGGAAAGCGGGATTTGTTAAAGGCGAATGGTTAAAACCCGGAGCGGTTGTAATGGACGTGGGTATTAATCAAGTGGAAAATAAAATTGTTGGGGATGTGGATTTTGAATCTGCCAAAGAAAAAGCATCTTTCATTACTCCTGTGCCAGGCGGCGTTGGGCCCGTTACGGTTGTTATGCTTATGAAAAACGCCATAGAATCTTTTAAAGCACAGATAATCTCTTAATGATCTCCTCATGAAAAAAATCGTTATTTTAGGAAATTCTATCGCTGGAATTAAAGCGGCTGAAGTCATTGGATATCACCTTTCGGATATAGAAATTACGATGTTATCTTTTGAGCCCGAATATCCTTATTGCACAAATTTATTTTGTGATTTTATTCAGAAAAAGAAAACATTAAAAGAGATTCTTTATAAGCCCGTAGAGTTTTATAAAGATAAGAAAATAAATGTTGTGATGGATAAGGTTTTCAACCGGGTGAATTTTAATAAAAAAAAGATTTTTACTGAAGACAAACAACAGTTTGATTACGACACGCTTATTATTACGGATTCTCCTAAGCATAAATTTCCTGATATTAAAGGAGTGAATAAAGAAGGGGTTTTTGGATTTAAACGGTTACAAGACATTAATACCGCTATCACTTTGTTGTCTGTCAATGAATCTGTTGCTGTTGAGGCGCAAGGATTTTTAGGGCTTCAGATGGCGCTGGCTTTTTCTCGTTACAAGAAAGAAATTTTATTAGTTATTCCATCGGGGAGTTTTTTAAGCGCGTTATTATCCTCTTCGTATCAAGAATGGCTTTTAAAAATTTTGCAGGATCACGGGATTACCACGATTATAAATAATAAAATTTTTGAAGTTTTAGGAGATACGGATGTGAAGGCCGTTCGTTTAGAATCTGGGAAAATTTATGCGAGTCAGCTGGTTTTATTTGATACTACGACTTTTGATTTACGCGCCTATGAAGACGAACGATTAAAAATGGGTTTTCAGATTGAAGTCAATGAGTGCTTTGAAAGCAGTATCCCAAATGTTTTTGTTTTAGGGGAAATATCCAACAGGAGCGTTTTTTCTTTAGAAGAACAAGGCGCGTTTTTAGGCGCATATTTAACAGGAAAGAAAGAGAACGCGATAAAAAATAAGATAGCCGAAGATTATATTACGACTGATTATGGATCTATGATTTTATTGGGCAATCTGGACGCGCCAGGAGATTTGATTTCTCGAGAAGAATTGATACAAGAGAAAAATAGTTATAAAAAAATATTTTTTAAAGAGGATGTCTTAGTTGGGGCTTTTTTGGTCAATGCGGATGAAGAAAAGAATACTTATTTACATTCGATAGGAGAGAAAATAACAGCTAGTTGTCCTTAACTTTTGCTTGCTAAAATAAAAATTCTATACTATGCTTGTGTTAATCAACGAACGAAGAAGCTTTAACCGCTATTGTAGTGCTTTTCTGTTTTTCATTTCTTGTGTTGCCTTTCATGTGTGTGTGTTCGCGGATGCTATTCAAAAAACAGCCCAGGAGTATCGTCTCAAAGGTTATCAAGCCCAAGAAAGAGGGAATATTTCTGAAGCGGTGTCGTATTATTCTAAGGCAATCGGATTAGGAACAAAATTAGAAGATGCCATGGCATATAATGATTTGGGCGTTTTATATGAAAAAATTGATTCGGACGCAAAGGCGGAGCAATGTTATTTAGCAGCTATTCAGATGGACGTGACATATCTTCCGGCCTA